>NZ_DASSVG010000439.1:0-5503 GCF_035706265.1 Ramlibacter sp.
TGACCGAAGGGAAGCCCAGCGGTCAGCGAGCGCAGCGAAGCTGGGCTTCCCTCCGGTCAGCACCAGCCCTCTACGCAAACCGCCTTCCGCAGACCCCGGCGAATCAACCGCCTTCCGCAGACCCCAGGGAATCAAACCGCCTTCCGCAGCGCCTGGTCCAGGTCCCACAGGATGTCCTCGACATCCTCGATGCCCACCGACAGCCGGATCATGTCCGGCCGCACGCCGGCGCGCTGCAGTTCCTCCTCGTTCAACTGGCGGTGCGTGGTGGAGGCCGGATGGATCACCAGCGTCTTGGCGTCGCCGATGTTCGCCAGGTGCGAGAGGAATTCGCAGGCGTCGATGAAGCGTTCGCCGGCCTTGACCGGATCGTTCGCACGGATGCCGAAGGTGAGGATGCCCGAGGCGCCCGGGCGGCCGTCGATGGCGCGGAACTGCTTCTTCGCCAGCGCGTGGTAGCGCGAGCCTTCCAGGCCCGGATAGTTGACCCAGCCAACCAAAGGATGGTCGCTCAGGAACTGTGCGACGCGCAGCGCGTTGCGGCAGTGCGCCTGCATGCGCAGGTGCAGCGTCTCGATGCCCTGCAGGATCAGCCAGGCGTTCAGCGGCGAGAGCGCGCCGCCGAAGGTGCGGTTCACCTCCATGCGCGCCTTCATGGTGTAGCCGAAGTCGCCGAAGGTCTCGTAGAACTTGACGCCGTGGTAGGCCCGGCTCGGCTCCAGCATCTCGGGGAACTTCTCGCGCGCGAGGCCGCCGCCCCAGTCGAACTTGCCCGATTCCACCAGCACGCCGGCCATGGTGGTGCCGTGGCCGCCCAGGTACTTGGTGGCGCTGTGCACCACGATGTCGGCGCCGAAGGCGAAGGGGTTGCACAGGTAGGGGCTGGGCACCGTGTTGTCGACGATCAGCGGCAGGCCGTGTTCGTGCGCGATCTGCGCCACCGCCTCGATGTCGAACACGTTGACGAGCGGATTGCCCAGCGTCTCGCCGTACACGGCGCGCGTGTTCGGCCGGATCGCACGGCGGAAGTTCTCCGGATCGTCCGGGTCGACGAAGGTGGTCTCGATGCCGAGGCGGCCGAAGCCGATCCCGAGCTGGCCCACGGAGCCGCCATAGAGCGTGGAAGCCGCCACGATGTGGTCGCCGGCCTTCAGGATGGCGAGGATCGCCGTCATCTGCGCCGCCATGCCGGTGGCGCAGGCGAGTGCCGCGCGGCCCCCTTCGAGCGAGGCGACCCGCTCCTCCAGCACCGCCACGGTGGGATTGCTGATGCGGCTGTAGACGTTGCCGAAGGTCTGCAGGTTGAACAGGCTGGCCGCGTGCTCGGCGGAGTCGAACACGAAGCTGGTGGTCTGGTGGATCGGCGTGGCGCGCGCGCCGGTCACCGGGTCGGGGATGGCGCCGGCGTGGATCGCCCGCGTGGCGAACGCGTATTCGCGGTCGCCGCGCTCTTGCGCTGTCTTGCCGAAGCCTTGGTCCTCGTCGTTCTGGCTCATGCTGTTCGCAGGCTGGTGGTGGAGCGAAGCGAAACCCCAGCGTTCAATAGAACAACTGCTGCGGCCGCCGCGCCGAGATCACCTTGGTGTTGACGCCGGCCCAGTTGAGGCCGCCGAACAGGCGCGCGTGTTCGATCTTCACGCAGCGGTCCGTCACCACGTCGAGGCCGGCGGCGCGCGCCCTGGCGGCCGAGGCTTCGTCGATCACGCCGATCTGCATCCAAAGGCACTTCGCCCCGATGGCGATGGCTTCGTCGGCGATCGGCGGGATGTCGGCGCTCTTGCGGAAGCAGTCCACCAGGTCGATCCTCTCGCCGGCTGCGGCCGCGGCGGTGACGCTGGGATAGCTGCGCTCCCCCAGGATCTCGGGCGCCGAGGGATTGATCGGGACGATGCGGTAGCCGTGCTCCTGCATGTACTTCGCCGCGAAGAAGCTCGGGCGATGCCATTGCGGGGACAGTCCCACCACCGCGAGCGTGCGGCAGGTGCCGAGGATGCGGCGCAGTTCGTGGATCGTGCTCATCGCACGAGTTTACGCACAGCGCGCGGCTACATCTGCGCGATCGCGTTGCGGACTTCGTCGGCGCCGAGCACTTCGGAGAGCACCACGGGCGCGCGGCCCGGGCGGTAGATCACGTACACCGGCACGCCGTTGCGTCCCAGTTGGGCGAGCGCCGCGGTGATGGTCGGGTCGCGGCGCGTCCAGTCGGCCCGCAGCAGGGTGAAGTTGTTCTTGTCGAAATCGGCCAGCACGTCGTCGCGCGAGAGCGTCGTCTTCTTGTTCAGCTGGCAGGTCACGCACCAGGCGGCGGTGAAGTCGACGAACACCGGCTTGCCGGCCGCCACCAGCTGCTGCACGCGCTCCGGCGCCCAGGGCTGCCAGCGGCTGTCGGTCGCGGCGGAGACCGTCCCCGCCACCGCGGGCCGCGTGATCGACGCGCCGATCGACCAGGCGACGAAGGCCAGGCCGGCGAGCGCCACCGAGCTCAGGACGACGCGGGTGCGCCCGCGCAGCGTCAGCGCCCACACCACCATGCTCAAGGCGACCAGCAGCGCCAGCAGCGAGGCGGCGCCGTCGATGCCGCTCTGCTGCCCCAGCACCCACACCAGCCAGGCGACCGTGGCGAACATCGGGAAGGCCATCAGCCGGCGGAAGGTCTCCATCCACGCGCCCGGCTTCGGCAGCCAGCGCGCAAAGGCCGGGATCCAGGCCGCGGCGAGGTAGGGCAGGGCCATGCCCAAGCCCAGCACGACGAAGATCGCCATGGCCTCGCCGGCCGGCAGCGTGGCCGCGAATCCCAGCGAGGCGCCCATGAAAGGCGCCGTGCAGGGCGAGGCGACCGCCACCGCCAGCACGCCGGTGAGGAAGGCGTTGGCCACCGGGTGCTTCGCTTCCATCGTCGCCACCGAGCTCGGAAGGAAGGAGCGGAACTCGAACACGCCGGCCAGGTTCAGCGCGATCAGCGTGAACAGCGCGGCCAGCGCCGCCACCACCGCCGGTGACTGCAGCTGGAAGCCCCAGCCGAGTTGCTCGCCGGCCGCCCGCAGCGCCAGCATCAGCGCGCCCAGGGCGGCGAAGGAAACGAGCACGCCGACGGTGTAGGCCATGCCGCTGATGCGGTGGCCGCGGCGGTCGTCGGCGTGCTGGGTGAAGCCCACCACCTTGATCGCGAGCACCGGGAACACGCAAGGCATCAGGTTGAGGATCAGGCCGCCGAGCAGGGCGCCGAACAGGGCAGCCAGGAAGGTGGTGCTGGCCGTGGCCGGCGCGCCGCCGCCTTGGGGAATAGCGGCGTTCTGGCGCAGCGCCTCCTGCAGGGCGGGCGAGACCGCGGCGGCGGGGGCCGCCTTGGCCGGCCAGGTGCCGGTGACCGGGGCCTCGACGCGCCAGGCCTGCGAGCCGGCCGCCAGCACCACGGGCAGGACGTCGGGGCTGGCGCCGCGGTGGGGCGACAGCGGCACGCTGGCCGTCCAGGTGTCGCCCTGCCAGGCTTGCGTCCAGGCGGCGGGGGGATCGATCACTTCCCCGGTTTCGGGGAAGAACTCGAGGTTTTTTCCCCGCGCAGCGGCGGGCAGGCCGGGGACCGAGATCTCCAGCTTCTGGCCTTCGACCTTGACCTGGGCGGCCGATTTCAGCGTCTGCGGGACGGCGGCCAGCGCCGCCTGGAAGTCACCGCCGTTGAGCGCCGTGGAGCCGCGCGCCGGCAGCTTGAGCGTGAAGCTGCCCTCCTCGGGGATGCATTCCTTCTGGCAGACCAGCCACGAGGCCTGCAGCCGCAGCTCGGCGTCGCCGGTGAGCGACGGCTTGAAGGCCGGCGTGACCGTCAGAGGCACCGGCAACAGCACCGTGCCTTCGTAGCCGTAGTTCATCAGCGGACCGACCGGCAGCTTGTGCGGCGCCGGCCAGGCGATCTCGCCGGCTTCCAGGCCGGCCGGCAGCGACCACGTGAGCACGGTCGGCAAGCCGGAATCGCCTGGGTTCTTCCAGTAGGTGTGCCACTCGGGCTGGTGCGTGATGCGCAGGCCCACCCAGACCTGCTTGCCGGCCTCCAGCCCCTCGGGTGCGTGCGCCAGCAGCTCGGCGCGGACGTGATCGGTGTTGACCACGGCCTTGTCCGCCTGGGCGAGGGAGACCGCGGGCAGCACGGCCGCGAGGGCAAAAGTGGCGAACAGGCGGGAAAATGTCATGACTCAGGGGTGGAGCTCTGCGTTGTGCGCGAAGTTCCGACGTTCAGGCGAAGCCCAGCACCACCCGTCGGGTGGTGGCGCTCTTCTTCTCGATCTTGGTGACGACCACCGCCCCGATTTCCGAGGTGTTGGCCACGTGGGTGCCGCCGCAGGGCTGGTAGTCGATGGCGGCGGCGCCGCCGATGCGGATGGTGCGCACCCGCCCCGTGCCGCGCGGCGGCTGCACCGACATGCTCTTGACCAGCGCCGGATTGGCGTCCAGCTCCTCGTCGGTGATGGAGCCGATGTCCACCGGATGCCCCGCCGCCACCAGGCGGGCGATGCCCTCGGTGAGCGCTTCCTTCTCCAGCGGCTCCGTCATGTTGAAGTCCAGCCGGGCGTAGTCGGCCGTGATGGAGCAGCCGTTCACCAGCTGCGGCACCAGGTGGCAAAGCAGGTGGGTGGTGGTGTGGAAGCGCATCAGCTTGTGGCGGCGCTCCCAGTCGATGCGGGCCACCACGGTGTCGCCCGGGCGCAGGATTTCCAGCAGCGCCTCCTGCCCGGGCTGCAGCAGGTGGGCGATGGCGCCGGTGGGCTGGCCCTGGTCGTCCTTGGCCTTGCGGGTGTCGGCCACCCGCAGTTCGCGGCCGTCGGCGAGCACCAGCACGCCGCTGTCGCCGGCCTGTCCGCCACCCAGGGGATAGAAGACGGTGCGGTCCAGCAGAACCCCCTGCTCGCCGACGGCGAGCACGGTGGCGGGCGTTTCCCGCAGGTAGGCATCCTGTCGAAACAGCTCTTGCGTCATCCCCCGATTGTCCCTTTTCCCGCGGAATCCCCACACATCGAAGGATCTCCGGAGCACACTCCGTGCCATGCCGCGAAGCGCCTGGATCCTGTCCATGCTGCTCGCCGGCCTGGCCGGCTGCAGCGACATCGCGCGCCTGCCCGAAGCGGCCACCGTGGGCGCGCAGCCGCAACTGCCCCCGCCGGCGAAGGCGCTGCTCCCCACCGTGCACATCGCGCCGGCCCAGGGCTGGCCGGCGGGCGGGCAGCCGCAGGCTCCGGCCGGTTTCCGCGTGACGGCGCTGGCGCGCGGGCTGGAGCATCCGCGCTGGCTGTACGTGCTGCCCAATGGCGACGTGCTGGTGGCGGAAAGCAATGCGCCCAAGCCGCCCCCCGGCCAGGAGCCCAAGGGGATCCGGGCCTTCGTCATGAAGCAGGTGATGAAGCGCGCCGGGGCCGGCGTGCCCAGCCCCGACCGGATCGTCCTGCTGCGCGATGCCGACGGCGACGGCGAGGCGGAGACGCGCAGCGTCTTCATCGACGGCTTGCACTCGCCC
>NZ_DASSVG010000440.1:0-7129 GCF_035706265.1 Ramlibacter sp.
TCCCCGTCCAGCAGCGCGGGCAGGTTGTAGCCGGAGACGCGGCGCGGGATGTCGGGGAACTTCTCGCGGATCAAGGGCGCATAGCGCTCGCCCAGGGCCTTCAGGTCGCGCGCGATCTGTGCCGGCCGGCCGCCCTGCGCACACAAACGCTGGAAGGCCGCCTCGTCGGTCGGCCCCACCGTCAGGCGCTCGCCGTCGTAGGTGAGGACGTCGAGCTCCAGCACGTTGTGCACGGTCTCGCCGCCCATCACCGAGTGCGGCCCGCAGGAGTTGTTGCCGATCATGCCGCCCAGCGTGTTGTGGTTGTGCGTGGCGGGGTCGGGCGCGAAGGTGAGGCCGTGGCGCTTCGCCTGCCCGCGCAGGTCGTCGAGCACCACGCCCGGCTGCACGCGCGCCGTGCGGGCTGCGGGATCGATCTGCAGCACCCGGTTCAGGTACTTGGAGAAGTCCATCACCACGGCCACGTTGCAGGTCTGCCCGCACAGGCTGGTGCCGCCGCCGCGCGAGAGCACCGGCGCGCCGTGCGCGCGGCAGACCGCCACCGTCGCAATCACGTCGTCCACGGTCTTCGGGATCACCACCCCGATCGGCACCTGGCGGTAGTTGGAGGCGTCGGCGGCATACAGGGCGCGGCTGCCCGCATCGAAGCGGACTTCACCTTCGATGCGCGCGCGCAGGTCGGCGGCGATCCTCTCGCCGTCCGGGAAGGGAGGCTTCTGCACGACGGCTCCGGCGGGCCCGGGGCTTCAGCGGCCCTTGCGCACCCCGTCCCACCACTCGCGCGCGGTGGCGATCATGGTCTCCAGCGCCTGCGGATCGCCGTGCACCAGCGCGCGGGCATAGGCCTTGGCCTGCTTCTGCGTCACGTGCGGCGGCAGCGGCGGCACGTTGGGGTCGGTGACCATCTCCAGCAGCGCCGGCCGGCCCGCGTTCAACGCCCGCTCGAGCGCCGGCCCCACCTCCTGCGGTTGCTCGACCCGGATGCCTTCCAGCCCGAGCGAGCGCGCGTAGTCGCAGTAGGGGAAGGCGGGCAGTGCCTGCGAGTCGACGAAGCGCGGCTCGCCCGCGCTCACCCGCTGCTCCCAGGTGACCATGTTCAGGTCGCCGTTGTTCAGGACGATCACCAGCAGCCGCGGATCGCTCCACTTCTTCCAGCGTTCGGCGATGGTCACCAGGGCGTTGATGCCGATCATCTGCATCGCGCCGTCGCCCACCATCGCGATCACCGGCCGGTCCGGATAAGCGATCTTGGCCGCCAGCGCATACGGCACGCCCGGCCCCATCGTGGCGAGCCCGCCCGAGAGCGAAGCCATCATGCCGCGCCGCACCTTGAGGTCGCGCGCGTACCAGGCTGCGGATGTGCCTGAATCGCAGGTGAGGATGCAGCGGTCCGGCAGCCGCGGCGAGAGTTCCCAATACACCCGCTGCGGGTTCACCGGCTTGGCCTCGTTCATCGCACGCGCCTGCAGCACTTCCCACCATTGGCGCACGTTGGCTTCGATCTCGTCGCGCCACGAGCGGTCCTGCTTTTGCTGCAGCAGCGGCAGCAGGGCCTGCAGGGTCGCGCGGCTGTCGCCGATCAGGTTGACCTCGGTCGGATAACGCAGCGACACCATGCGCCCGTCGAGGTCGATCTGCACCCCGCGCGCCTGCCCTTCCTTGGGCAGGAACTCCGAGTACGGAAAGCGCGAGCCCACGATCAGCAGCGTGTCGCAGCCGTTCATTAGCTCCCAGCTCGGTTGCGTGCCGAGCAGGCCGATCGCGCCGGTGACGAAGGGCAGGTCGTCCGGCACGGCCGCCTTGCCCAGCAGCGCCTTCGCGATGCCGGCGTGCAGGCGCTCGGCCACCGCGATGAGTTCGTCGGTCGCGTGCAGCGCACCGGCGCCGGCCAGGATCGCGACCTTGCGGCCGGCGTTGAGGACCTCGGCGGCGGCCTCCAGGTCCGATTCGCCGGGCACCGCGGCCCTGGAGGTCATGCCGATCCCGCTGTGGATCGTGCTGTGCACGCGCGGCGGCTCGGGCACGGCCTTCTCCTCCTGCAGGTCGTGCGGCACGATGATGCAGGTCACGGTGCGCTGGTCGCGCGAGATCCGCATGGCCCGGTCCACCAGGTGCCGCACCTGGGCCGGCACCATGGCCGTGTGCACGAACTCGTGCGCCACGTCCTTGAACAGGCTCAGGAGGTCCACTTCCTGCTGGTAGTCGCCGCCCATGGCCGTGCGCGCGGCCTGGCCCACGATGGCCACCACCGGCTGGTGGTCGGCCTTGGCGTCGTAGAGGCCGTTCAGCAAATGGATCGCGCCCGGCCCCGAGGTCGCCATGCAGACGCCCACCTCGCCGGTGAACTTGGCGTGGGCGCAGGCCATGAAGGCCGCCAGTTCCTCGTGCCGGGCCTGGATGAATTCCATCTGCTCGCCCATGCGCTCGAACGCGCCCATGAGGCCGTTGATGCCGTCGCCCGGGTAGCCGTAGATGCGCCGCACGCCCCATTCGTGCAGCCGCTGCAGGATCTGGTCGCTGGTGTTCATCGGGCCAGTCTAGGGGGACGCATGCAGCGGCGGCGTCAGCCGGCTCCCACGCCGAGCACCACGGCGCAGCCGCACGCGTCTATATTGGCCCCAATCTTTTGCAGCGCGATGTGAACGCCAGCCCTGCGGCCGGCGGCCAAGCTCCCCGGCTGAGATGTCCCACCCGCGATCCGCCCAGGTCTTCAGCGCAGGCGCCGAACTCGCGGTGAAGCTCGCGGCCCTCGGCCTGCTGTTGCTCCTGCCCGCGCTGGCCGCCTACGGGGTCTGGCGCGAGCATGCGCACCAGGCGCTCGGGGAGCCGGTGGCCCAGCCCATTCCCTTCAGCCACAAGCACCACGTCGGCGACGACGGCATCGACTGCCGCTACTGCCACACGACGGTCGAGACGAGCCGCTACGCCGGCCTGCCTTCCACCCACACCTGCCTGAGCTGCCATTCGCAGCTGTACACGGATGCGAAGGTGCTGGCGCCGTTGCGCGAGAGCGCCCGCACGGGGCAACCGATCCCGTGGCAGCGGGTGCACTTCCTGCCCGGCTTCGTGTACTTCGACCACGCGGTGCACGTCGCCAAGGGCGTGGCCTGCTTCGAATGCCATGGCCGGGTGGACCAGATGCCCATCACGTGGCGCGCGCAGCCGCTGCAGATGCAGTGGTGCATCGCCTGCCACCGCGACCCGGCGCCGCACCTGCATCCGCGCGACCAGGTGTTCCGCATGCCGCCCGCGCCGGTGAGCGGCGCGCAGTCGCTTGCGCTGCTGGCGGCCGCGCAGCTCGAAAGCGTGCAGCGCCGCACCGACTGTTCCACCTGCCATCGCTGAGGCGCCATGGAACACCCGCTCGCCTTCGTGCCCGCCGTCGACCGCCGACGCGCGCTGGCGCTGATGGCCGCGTCGCTCGCGCTCGGGGGCACGGGATGCATCGAGGCGCCGCGCGAACGCATCCTGCCCTGGGTACAGACGCCGGAAGCGCGCGCCGCCGGCCTGCCGCTGTTCTATGCCAGCGCCTGCGTGCGCGACGGCCATGCGCTGGGCGTGCTGGTGGGCACCGAGGGCGGGCGGCCGATCAAGATCGAAGGCAATCCGCTCCACCCTTCCAGCCTCGGCGCCACCGACGTCTTCGCCCAGGCCTCCGTGCTGCAGCTGTGGGACCCGGACCGCTCGGCGACCGTGCTGCAGCGGCT
Source organism: Ramlibacter sp. (assembly GCF_035706265.1). Taxonomy (GTDB): domain Bacteria; phylum Pseudomonadota; class Gammaproteobacteria; order Burkholderiales; family Burkholderiaceae_C; genus Ramlibacter. The sequence goes on from NZ_DASSVG010000440.1 coordinate 3,708, forward strand.
GCGCGCCGGCGAGACTGCGGCCGGCTCCTCGACCTGGGCCGCGTTCGAGGCCGACTGGACGCGCGAGGCCGCGCGGCTGCAGGCGCGCGCCGGCGAAGGCTTCGCCCTCCTCACCGGCCCGCTCAGCTCGCCGAGCCTGCGGGCGCAGATCCAGGCGCTGCTGCGGGCCTGGCCGCACGCACGCTGGTACCAGCACGCCGCGCTGCCGATGGAAGCCGCGCGCGCGGGCGCCATCGCGGCCTTCGGCCGGCCCCTGGATCCGCTGTACCGCTTTGCCGAGGCGCGCTGCATCGTGGCGCTCGGCGCCGATCCCTTCAGCGAAGGCCCGGGTGCGGTGCGGCACGCGATGGACTGGTCGGCGCGGCGCGAAGCGCAGTTGTTCGCGGTGGAAGCGACGCCGGGGCTGTTCGGCGCCCGCGCGGACCGGCGGATCGCGCTGGCGCCGGCACGGATCGACGCGCTGGTGGCCCACCTGGCCGCGGCGCTGGCAGGCGGACCGGCACCGGCCGACGCCTTGGAAGCCGCGCTCCTGCGAGCGCTGCAGGCGGCGGGGCCGCAGGCGCTGCTGGTGCCGGGCGCCTGCCTCTCGCCCACGAGCCATGCCCTGGTGCATGCCATGCACGCGCAGCTGCAGGCCGCCGGCCGCACGGTGCAGATGCTGGAGCCGCTCGCCATTGCGCCCGAGGCCGGGTCCCTGTCGGAACTCACCGATGCGATGGATGCGGGCGCGGTCGAAGCGCTGGCCGTGCTCGATGCGAATCCGGCCTACGACGCGCCCGCCAAGTTCTCACAGGCGCTCGCCAAGGTGGACTTCAGCGTCCATGCGGGCCTGTACCGCGACGAGACGGCGCGCGCCTGCGGGTGGCACCTGCCGCTGGCACACGATGGGGAGCGCTGGGGCGATGCTCTGGCGCACGACGGCAGCGCGACGCTGGTGCAGCCGGCGATCGCGCCGCTCTACGACAGCCGCTCGGCCAACGAGCTGCTGGCCCTGCTCGCGCGCGACGAGATCCGCGACGGCCACGCCCTGCAGCAGCGGCACTGGCGTTCGCGCTGGGGCGGGGAATTCGAGGACCGCTGGCGCGAGAGCCTGCAGCGTGGCGTGGTGGAAGGCAGCGCACGGTCGGCCGTTGCGGCGACCAGCAAGCCGATCGCGGCATTCAGTGCCGAGGCGCAGGCGGCCGCAACGGCACCGGCCGACGCGCCGCTCACCGCCCTCTTCGCCGCCGACCCTTCCACCCACGACGGCCGCTTCGCCAACAACGGCTGGCTGCAGGAGTTGCCGCGGCCCTTCACCAAGCTGACCTGGGACAACGCACTGCTGCTCTCGCCCCGCGACGCCACCGCACTGGGCCTGGCCACGGGCGACGTAGTGCGGGCGACCGTCGCCGCAGCGCAGGTGCAGGCGCCGGTGTGGGTGCTCGCCGGCCAGGCCGAGGGCGTGGTGACCGTGCCCCTGGGCTACGGCCGCCGCGCCGCCGGCCGCGTGGGCGACGGCGTCGGCTTCGACGGCTACGCCTTGCGCCCGCCCGGTGCGGCCACGGCCGGGATCCGCCTCGAACGCACCGGCGGGCATCACGAGTTCGCCGTCACGCAGCACACGATTTCGCAGCACGGGCGCGAGCTGGCCCGCAGCGTCCGCCCCGGCGAAAGCGTGCACGAGCCGACAACGCAGCCCTCGCTCTATCCGCAGCCGCCGCGGCCGCCCGACGGCGGCCCCGCGTGGGCCATGAGCATCGACCTCGACGCCTGCATCGGCTGCAACGCCTGCACCATCGCCTGCCAGGCCGAGAACAACATCCCGGTGGTGGGCAAGGAGCAGGTGGCGCTCGGGCGCGAGATGCACTGGATCCGCGTCGACCGCTACGAGACGCCGGAGCTTCCCGGCAGCATCTTCCAGCCGGTGCCCTGCATGCACTGCGAGAAGGCGCCGTGCGAACTGGTGTGCCCCGTGGGCGCCACCGTGCACGACACCGAGGGGCTGAACGTGCAGGTCTACAACCGCTGCATCGGCACCCGCTTCTGCTCGCAGAACTGCCCCTACAAGGTGCGGCGCTTCAACTTCCTGCAGTTCGCCGACACGGCGACCGAATCGCTCAAGGGCCAGCGCAACCCCAACGTCACGGTGCGGCAGCGCGGCGTGATGGAGAAGTGCAGCTACTGCGTGCAGCGCATCGCGCGCGCCCGCCAGCACGCGCAGGCCGAAGGCCGGCCGCTGGTACAGGGCGAGGTGATCACCGCCTGCCAGGCCGTGTGCCCGACGCGGGCGATCCGCTTCGGCGACCTGCACCAGGCCGGCAGCGCCGTCGCCGCCGACCGCCAGTCGCCGCGCCACTATGCGCTGCTCGGCGAGCTCAATACGCAGCCGCGCACGACCTACCTCGCCCGCGTGCGGCGCGCGGAGGCGGGCCCGTGAGCGTGCCGCAGCCCCCCGTCTCGCGGGCGACGCCGGTGCTCGGCCCGGGTTGGGGCTACGCCAGCGTCAGCGACAAGATCGCCGACCTGGTGCTCACGCGCCCGGTGCGCTGGCCCTGGCTCGTCGCCTTCTTCGGCACCCTGGCCGGCACGCTGGTGTTCGTGGCGGCGATCGGCTGGCTGTTCCTGCGCGGCATCGGCATCTGGGGCGTCGACATCCCGGTGGCCTGGGGCTTCGCGATCGCCAACGTGGTCTGGTGGATCGGCATCGGCCATGCCGGCACCTTCATCTCCGCCATCCTGCTGCTGCTGCGGCAGAAGTGGCGCACCTCGATCAACCGCTTCGCCGAAGCGATGACCTTGTTCGCCGCCGCGATGGCGGGCCTGTTCCCCATCCTGCACCTGGGCCGGCCCTGGTTCTTCTACTGGATCGCGCCCTACCCGGACCGCATGGGCGTGTGGCCGCAGTGGCGCAGCCCACTGGTATGGGACTTCTTCGCCATCGGCACCTACATCCTCGTGTCGCTGCTGTTCTGGTACCTGGGCCTGCTCCCCGACCTGGCGACGCTGCGCGACCGCGCCGAGGGGCGCTGGCGGCGCTACGCCTTCGGGCTGGCGGCGCTCGGCTGGCGCGGCGAGGCGCGCCACTGGGCTCGTCACCAGTCGGCCTACCTGCTGCTGGCCGGGCTGGCGACGCCACTGGTCGTGTCGGTGCATTCGGTGGTGTCGCTCGATTTCACCAGCGGCATCGTGCCCGGCTACCACTCGACGATCTTTCCGCCCTATTTCGTCGCCGGCGCGCTCTATTCGGGCTTTGCCATGGTGATCACCATCGCGGTGCCACTCCGGCAGTTCTTCGGCTTTTCGGATTTCATCACCGAGCGGCATCTCGACAATGCGGGCAAGGTGATGCTCGCCTCGGGCGGCATCGTCGCCTACGGCTATATCGTCGAGGCGTTCTTCGCCTGGTACTCGGGCGACGTGTTCGAGCGCTACATGATGTGGAA
>NZ_DASSVG010000441.1:0-3862 GCF_035706265.1 Ramlibacter sp.
CTGGGCAGGCTGGCCGGGTCGGAGGTCATGACGCTCTTGACCGCGCGGTCGAAGCGCTCGGCCCACTCGAAACCGGCGTCGGGCCGCTGCCGGTCCATCCGGCGCAGGTTGTGCACCACGTTGCCGCTGCCGACGATGAAGATGCCGCGCTCGCGCAGGGGCGCCAGGCGGGCGCCCAGGTCGACGTGGTATTCCAGGCTTTCGCCGCTGTGGATGGCCAGCTGCAGCACCGGGATGTCGGCAGCGGGGAAGACGTGGGCCAGCACCGACCAGGTCCCGTGGTCCAGGCCCCAGCTGTCGTGGTCCAGGCCCACGTGGGCCGGCTTGACCACCTCGGCGATCTCGCGCGCCACCTCGGGCGCGCCGGGCGCCGGGTAGTCGAAGGCGAACAGCTCGGGCGGGAAGCCGTAGAAGTCGTGGATCACGGGCGGCTGCTCCATCGCCGTGACCGCCGTGGCGGGAATGAACCAGTGCGCCGAGATGCACAGGACGGCGCGCGGCCGCGGCAGGGCCCGGCCGAAAGCGGCCCACTGCTCGGTGAAGCGGTTGCGCTGCAGCGTGTTCATCGGGCTGCCGTGGCCGATGAAGGCGGCGGGCATGAGGTCGGTGGCGGGCATGCGGCGATTGTGGCGCAGCCTGGGTCCGGGACACGCGGACATTTGATCTGGGACAGGCTCCGGCCAGACAGCGCCGCGCCTGTTGGCTGCGGCCGGCTAGCATGCAAAGCTCCATGCGATCTCCCCTGACTTACCTGCCCGCGCCGGTGCGCGGCGGCATCGCGATCGTCGCGCTGGCCGTCAACACCGTGCTCTGCAGCCTGCCGCTGTTCGCCTTCGCCCTGCTCAAGCTGCTGTTCCCCTTCGCCTGGATGCGCCGCCGCGTCGACCCGGTGCTCAACGCCATCGCGCGCACCTGGGTGGCGGGCAACAGCCTCTGGATGCGGCTGCTGCATCCCACGCGCTGGGACGTGCAGGGCCTGCCCGCGCCTCGCCGCGGCTGGTTCCTGGTCAACTGCAACCACCAGTCCTGGGCCGACATCTTCGTGCTGCAGCACCTGCTGCACGGGCGCCTGCCGATGCTGAAGTTCTTCCTCAAGCAGGAGCTGATCTACGTGCCGGTGATCGGGCTGGCCTGGTGGGCGCTCGACTTCCCCTTCATGAAGCGGCACGGCAAGGAGGCGCTGCGGCGCGATCCGGCCAAGCGCGCCGACGACCACGAGGCCACGCTGCGCGCCTGCCGCAAGTTCGCCCTGGTGCCCACCAGCGTGATGAACTTCGCCGAAGGCACGCGCTTCACGGCGGAAAAGCACGCCCAGACCGCATCGCCCTACCGCCACCTGCTCAAGCCCAAGGCCGGCGCGCTGGCGCTGACGCTGGGGGCGATGGGCGGCAAGTTCGACGCCTTCGTGGACGTGACGATCGCCTACCAGCCCGGCATCCCCGGCTTCTGGGATTTCCTGTGCGGGCGCGTGAAGCAGGTCGCCGTGCACATCGACCAGCTGCCGGTGCCGCCCGAATTCATCGGCCTCGACTACGCCGGCGACTCCCAGGGCCGCAAGCGCTTCGGCCGCTGGCTCAACGCGCTGTGGGAGAAGAAGGACGCGCGGATGGACGTGCTGCTGGGCACCGCCCCCGTGGAAACGGGCCCGCAGGAGTTCGCGGCGGAGCCGGCGGAAGTGTAGGACTTCGAAGACGGACTTCCGGACGCAGAGGACGCAAAGGGTACGCAGAGGACGCAAAAGAAAACCTTCTAAAGTTTTCTTTGTCTCTTTTGCGTCCTCTGCGTATCTTTCGCGTCCTCTGCGTCCGGAAGTTGGCTGTTCAATCCCCGGCTTCAGCCGTGCAACTGCTCGTACTTCTCCAGCAGCTGCTCCTTCGTCTCCACGAAATCCGGGTTCGGGATGATGCAGTCGGCCGGGCAGGCCAGCTTGCACTGGGGCTCGTCTTCCGCGCCCACGCACTCCGTGCACTTCATCGGGTCGATCACGAACAGGTAGTCCCCCGCGGTGATCGCTTCGTTGGGGCACACGGGGCGGCACGCATCGCAGGCGGTGCAGCCGTCGACAATCATCAGGGCCATCTCAGTCTCTCCTCTACGGCTTCAATCAGGCGGCCGCGCGCTGCTGCAACTCCTGCAGCTTCTCGTGCCGGTAGGCGCCCCACAACGCGGCGCCGATCGCGCCGGCATAGATCGCGTCGGGATGCGTCACGACCTCCACCGGAACCTTCTCGTTGGCCATCTCCTCGCGGATCGCCGCGGTGAGGCCCTCGTCCATGCCGAGCCCGCCCGTGATCAGCGCCTGGCCCGTCTTGATGCCCGTCACCTTGAGCAGCTTCACGATCCGCGAGGCCATCGAAAGGTGGATGCCCTTCAGGATGTCGGGCGTGGCGATGCCGCGGCTGACCATGTTGATCACGTCCGTCTCCGCCAGCACGGCGCAGATCGAGCTGACCTTCTCGGGATCCTGCGAGCTCTTCGACAGCTCACCGATCTCGTTGATCGCCACTCCGAGGTAGCGCGCGATGTTCTCCAGGAACTGGCCCGAGCCCGAGGCGCACTGCGAGGTCATCTTGTAGGCCAGCACCTTGCCCCGCTCGTCGACGTAGATCGCGCGGCCGTTGAGCGCGCCCACGTCCACCACCGCGCTGATGCCCGGCGTGAGGAACACGCCGCCGCGCGCATGCGTGGTCATCGAGTAGAAGTGGCCGGTGGAGAACTTGACGTTCTCGCCCTCGCCGGTGGTGGCGATGTAGGCGATGTCGTTGGCCGCCAGGCCGGCGTCGTGCAGCACGGACTCCAGCCCTTCCTGCGCCAGCGTCATGGGGTCGCGCCGGCGGATGCGCTCGCAGCGCTTGGCCAGCCAGTGGCTGCTGCCGTCGTCGTCGACGCGGAACAGCGTGCTCTTGACGGCGCCCGAGCCGATGTCGATGCCGATGGTGTGAATGCTCATGCCGCCTCCCGGTGTTCCGCTTGCTTGCCCTCTTCCACCACCGCGCGCCAGGCGAAGGTGGCGGCGCCCAGCGCCCCGGTGTAGATCGAATCGGGGTCGATGTTCAGCTTCAGGTCGCCGTAGTTCTCGAACACCAGCTCCTTCAGCGCCTTCACCGCGGCCTCGTTCTTGGCCACGCCGCCGGTGAAGGTGAACTGGTCGCGCACGCCGCCCGAGCGCGCCAGGATGGACATGGCGCGCAGGATGATGGCGCGGTGCAGGCCGGCCATGATGTCCTCGCGCTTGTCGCCCAGGCTCAGCCGGTCGCGCAGCTCCGCGCCGGCGAACACCGTGCAGGTGGAGTTGATGCGGATCGCCTTGGTGGACTTCATGGCCATGGGCCCCAGCTCGTGCAGGCCCATGTTCATTTCGTCGGCGATGTAGCCCAGGTAGCGGCCGCAGCCGGCGGCGCAGCGGTCGTTCATCTGGAAGCTTTCCACGATGCCCGCCGGGTCGACCTGGATCGCCTTGGTGTCCTGGCCGCCGATGTCCAGCACCGTCGCCGTCTCCGGGTACATCACGTGGGCGCCGAGGCCGTGGCACAGGATCTCGGAGCGAACGTGCTCCTTGGAGAACGGCAGCCGCGCGCGCCCGTAGCCGGTGCCGACCACGTAGGTCTCGTCCATCGCGGTGTCCAGCACGCCCTTGATCGGCGCCTCGACCTGGGGCCGCTTGTCCGCCGTCTGCGGCAGCGCGGCGAAGGTGTTCTCCAGCGCGGCCAGCAGGTGGTGCCGCATCTGGTCGCCGTAGACGTGGTTCTCCACCTCGATGATGGAGCGGTCGAACAGGTTCAGCAGGTACTCGTAGCGGGTGTTGGCCTCCTTGGCCACCTGCTCGCCGATGGCCAGGTACTGGCTGCCGGCGATGTCGCGG
>NZ_DASSVG010000442.1:0-6902 GCF_035706265.1 Ramlibacter sp.
GTCTGGCTCGATCCCGACAAGCTGGCCGGCTACCGCGTGACCACGCAGGACGTGGAGGACGCGATCCGGCGCAGCAACCTGGAGCTGCCGGCCGGCCGCATCGAGTCGCAGCAGCGCGAGTTCAGCGTCACCTCGCAGACCGACCTGGTGCGGCCCGCGCAGTTCGCCGAGATCGTGATCCGCAACTCCAACGGCTTCCCGGTGAAGATCCGCGACGTCGCGCGGGTGGAGGAGGCGCCGGCCGACGAGCGCAGCGGCATGCGCCTGAACGGCCGCAGCGCCATCGGCACCGGCGTGATCCGCCAGGCCACCGCCAACCCGCTGACGCTGGCGCAGGGCGTGCGCGAGATGATCCCGCGGCTGAAGCAGGACCTGCCGCCGGACATCAACATCGACGTCGCCAACGACAACTCGCTGTTCATCGACCGCTCGGTGCGCAACGTCTACCGCACCATCGTCGAGGCGATGATCCTGGTGGCGCTGGTGATCTTCGTCTTCCTGCGCACGATCCGCGCCTCGATCATCCCGATGATCACGATCCCGGTGTCGCTGGTCGGCACCTTCGCGATGATGGCGCTGGCCGGCTTCACCATCAACACGCTGACGCTGCTGGCGCTGGTGCTGGCCATCGGCCTGGTGGTGGACGATGCGATCGTGATGCTGGAGAACATCTTCCGGCACATCGAGGAGGGGCTGGACCCGTTCTCCGCCGCCATCAAGGGCGCGCGCGAGATCGGCTTCGCGGTGGTCACGATGACGCTGACGCTGGTGGCGGTGTACGCGCCGCTGGCGTTCACGCCGGGGCGCACCGGCCGCCTGTTCGTGGAGTTCGCGCTGGCGCTGGCCGGCTCGGTGCTGGTGTCGGGCTTCGTGGCCCTGACGCTCACGCCCATGATGTGCTCCAAGCTGCTGCGCCACAACGCGAACCCGACCTGGTTCGACAGCCACATGGAGCGCTGGCTGACGGCGGTGCAGAACGGCTATGCGCGCCTGCTGCGCTGGATCGTCACGGCCCGCTGGCGTCCGGCTGCCGGCGAGCGCGGCGGCGCGCGCGCGGCCCTGCTGCAGGCCCGCTGGCTGATCGTGCTGGTGATGTTCGGCGCCGCCGGCCTGATCGCGCTGGTGTGGCCGACGATGAAGTCCGAGCTCTCCCCGCTGGAGGACCGCGGCACCATCCTGGCCAGCATCAACGCGCCCGACGGCTCCACGCTGGAGTACACCGACCGCTATGCCCGCGCGCTGGAGCGCATGGGCCAGGAGTACCCCGAGTTCGACCGCATCTTCGCCAGCCTGGGCAACCCCACGGTGTCGCAGGGCAGCGTGGTGTACCGCACCATCGACTGGGACGAGCGCGAACGCACCACGCTGCAGATCGCGCGCGAGCTCGGGCCCAAGTTCAACTCGCTGCCGGGCGTGAACGCGTTCGCCGTCACGCCGCCTTCGCTGGGGCAGGGCTTCCGCGAGCGGCCGCTCAACTTCGTGATCCAGACCTCCGACAGCTACGAGAACCTGAACCTCGTGGTGCGGCAGATGCTGGACGAGATCGCCAAGAACCCGGGCATCCAGGGCGTCGACGTGGACCTGCGGCTGAACAAGCCGGAGCTGCGCATCGAGGTGGACCGCGCCAAGGCGGCCGACATGGGCGTGAGCGTCGAGGTGGTGGCGCGTGCGCTGGAGACCATGCTGGGCGGCCGCCAGGTCACCCGCTACAAGCGCGACGCCGAGCAGTACGACGTGATCGTGCAGACCCAGGCGAGCGGGCGCAGCACGCCGGAGAACATCGACAGCATCTACGTGCGCGGCCGCAACGACACCATGATCCCGCTGTCGGCGCTGGTGAAGACGCAGGAGAGCGTGAGCCCGCGCGAGCTGAACCACTTCGGCCAGCGGCGTGCGGCGGCCATCACGGGCAACCTCGCGGCCGACTACTCGCTGGGGCAGGCGCTGAAGTTCATGGACGAGACGGCGGCCAAGGTGCTCAAGCCCGGCTACACCACCGAGCTGAACGGCACTTCGCGCGAGTTCCGCAACTCGCAGGGCGCACTGGCGATCGTCTTCGTGCTGGCGCTGCTGTTCATCTTCCTCGTGCTGTCGGCGCAGTTCGAGAGCTTCGTCGACCCGCTGGTGATCATGCTGTCGGTGCCGCTGTCGATGATCGGCGCGCTGCTGGCGCTGAAGTGGAGCGGAGGGTCGCTCAACGTGTATTCCCAGATCGGCCTGATCACGCTGGTGGGCCTGATCACCAAGCACGGCATCCTGATCGTCGAATTCACCAACCAGCTGCGCGAGCAGGGCATGGAAATGGTGGACGCGCTCGTGAAGGCGGCCTCGCAGCGCCTGCGCCCGATCATGATGACCACGGGCGCGATGGTGCTGGGCGCGGTGCCGCTGGCCTTTGCGCACGGCGCCGGCGCCGAGAGCCGCACCCAGATCGGCTGGGTGATCGTGGGCGGCATGTCGCTCGGCACGCTGCTGACGGTGTTCGTGGTGCCGACCATGTACACGCTGTTCGCGCGCAAGGAAGTGCCCGGCGCCAACAAGGCCGAGGCGAAGGACCGCGCCCACGGCCGCGCGCTGCCGGTCCACCAAGACCTGGTCGCGAAGTAACACCGCAATCCGGACAGCCGGACAGCCGGACAGCCGGACGCAAAGGACGCAAAGGACGCAAAGGACGCAAAGGGTACGCAAAGAACGCAAAAGGACACCCTGCAAAATCAGGATTTCTTTTGCGTCCTCTGCGTATCTTTTGCGTCCTCTGCGTCCGGTAGTTTTGGTCTTCCTTTCCCCTCCCGCTTGACGACGGCGTGAGGCCCGAGGTGGAATGGCTCCCCGCCATGCCCACCGTCGAATTCGCCCCGGCATTGACGCGCCATGTGGCCTGCCCGCGGCAGCAGGTGCAGGCGCAGACGCTCGGCGCTGCGCTCGAGGCGGCCTTCCGCGCCGCGCCGGCGCTGAAGGCCTACGTGCTCGACGAGCAGGGGGCCGTGCGCAAGCACGTCGCCGTGTTCCTCAACGGCGAGATGCTGCCGCGCGATCGTGCGCTCGCGCGCACCGTGGGCAGCGAAGACCGCGTGATGGTGATCCAGGCGCTCACCGGAGGCTGACATGCAGGACATCCAGGTCGCGACCCGCAAGGGGCTCTTCACCGTGCGCCGCGCCGCGGCGGGCTGGCAGCTCGGGCAACCGCAATTCCCCGGCGAGCCGGTGACGCAGGTGCTGCGCGATGCGCACGACGGCACGTGGTACGCGGCCCTGCGCCTCGGCCACTTCGGCGTCAAGCTCAAGCGCAGCAGCGACGGCGGTGCGAGCTGGCAGGACGTGGCCGCGCCCGCCTTCCCGCCCAAGCCCACCGAAGGTCCGCTGGCCGACGACACCACACCCTGGACCGTGGACCTGGTCTGGAGCCTGGAAGCCGGCGGCGGCCGGCTCTGGGCCGGAGCGCTGCCGGCCGGCCTGTTCGTCTCCGAGGACCGCGGCGAGAGCTGGCGGCTGGTGGAAAGCCTCTGGACGCGGCCCGAGCGGCGCGAATGGTTCGGCGGCGGCTACGACCATGCCGGCATCCATTCGATCGTGGTGGACTCGCGCGATCCGGCGCACGTGACGCTGGCCGTCTCCTGCGGCGGCGTGTGGCAGACGCGCGATGCCGGCGCCACCTGGGCCAACACCTCGGAAGGCTTCGACGCCGGGGCCTACATGCCGCCCGAGCGCCGCTTCGACGGCAACATCCAGGACGTGCACCGCATCGATGCCTGCGCGGCGCAGCCCGACGTGCTCTGGGCCCAGCACCACGGCGGCATCTACCGCTCGGCCGACGGCGGCCGCAGCTGGCGCAACCTGGGCACGCCTTCGCCGAGCGCCTTCGGCTTCGTGGTCGCGGCGCATCCGCGCGATCCGCTGCGCGCCTGGTTCGTGCCGGCGCACTCGGACCAGCAGCGCATGCCGGCGGACGGCCGCATGGTGGTCAACGAGACGCGCGACGGCGGGGCGAGCTTCCGCACCCATGGCGAAGGCCTGCCGGCGCGCGACGCGTACCACCTCGTGTACCGGCACGCGCTGGCCTGTGCCGATGACGGCGAGACGCTGGCGATGGGTTCGACGACGGGAGGGCTGTGGGTCAGCGAGGACGGCGGCGCGCTCTGGCAGTGCCTGTCGCGCGACCTGCCGCCGATTGCGGCGGTGCGCTTCGCCTGATCATTGCAGGACGGGATCGAAGGCGCGGATGCGGTTGCAGGCGTCGCGCGGCGCTTCCAGCGCGGGGGTGGCGCAGACCCGGCTGGCCAGGCCGCGGCAGCGGCCGGCGGCCTCGGCCCAGATGCTTTCGAGCTTGGCGGTGACGACGTCGCTGCGGTCCTCGTAGCGCTTCGCATGGGCGATCGCCGTCACGCAGGTTCCGACGTAGGTGTGCGCCGTGGTACTGCGGCGAGCCATGGTCTTGAGCAGGTCGAGCGACTCGCGGGCGATCTCCTGCGGCGCCGCCGGGGTGCCGAACCCGGCTGCGGCACCGCTGCAGACCGCCACCAGCAGGGCCATCAGCGCTCCCAAGAACCCGTGTTTCATCGCACCTCCCGCAACAGAAGGTAACAATAATGGTTTTTGGTTGCAAGTCCATCCACCGAATGGGGGAAGGGCTTCGGTGAATTCCCTAGCTGAGCGGGCCCTCGCGAGCCTGGGTCTAGATCGCGCCCTCGAACATCATCACGTCCACCGCGTCGCCCACGGCGACGTTGCCCTGGCCGTGGTGCAGCACGATCAGGCCGTTGCCCTGCACCATCGAGCTGAGCACGCCCGAGCCCTGGTTGCCCGTGGTGCGCACTTCCAGGGCGCCCGCCGCGTCGCGCGTGACGATGCCGCGCTGGTACTCGGTGCGGCCCGGCTTCTTGCGCATCGCCTCGGCGCTGCGGGCCTGCAGCAGCACCGGCGCGGTGGCACGCGCGCCCATCATGCGCAGCAGCGCCGGGCGGACGAAGGCGAGGAAGGTCACCATCACGGCCACCGGATTGCCCGGCAGGCCGAACAGCACGGACTCCCCGATGCGGCCGACGGCCATCGGCCGCCCCGGGCGCATCGCGATCCGCCAGAACGCCACGTCGCCCAGCTTCTTCATCATGGCCTTGGTGTAGTCCGCCTCGCCGACGCTGACGCCGCCGCTGGTGATGATCGCGTCGGCACGCCCGGCGGCATCGCGGAAGGCCTGTTCCAGCAGGGCCGGCTCGTCGCGCACCACGCCCAGGTCGATCACTTCGCAGCCCCGGCGGGCGAGCAGCCCGTGCACGGTGTAGCGGTTGCTGTCGTACACCGCGCCTTCGCGCGGCGGCTCGCCCAGGCTCAGGATCTCGTCGCCGGTGGAGAAATAGGCCACCCGCAGGCGCCGGAACACCTCCACTTGGGCGATGCCGAGGCTCGCGACCAGGCCGCAGGCGGCGGGGCCGAGCCGTTCGCCGGCGGCCAGCGCGGGCCGGCCTTCCATCAGGTCCTCGCCCTTGCGGCGGCGGTTGTCGCCCGGGCGCAGCAGGCCGGCCGGCACTTCGATGCGGTCGTCGGCGAGCGTGCGGGTGAACTCCTGCGGCACCACCGTGTCGAGCCCGGGCGGCATGATCGCGCCGGTCATGATCTTCACGCACTGGCCGGGGCCGACCGTGCCCTGCCAGGCCTTGCCGGCCAGCGCCGTGCCCACCACCTGCAGCTGCAGCGGTGCGGAAGCGAGCTGGGCGCCGTCGAAGGCGAAGCCGTCCATCGCGGAGTTGTCGTGCGGCGGCACGCTGAGCGGCGAGACGAGGTCGCGCGCCAGCACGCGGCCGAGCGCCTCCCGCGGGCCCACCGATTCCGTCTCGCGCAGCGGCGTGACCAGGCGGGCGAGGAATTCGCCCACCGCTTCGGCGCTCAGCGCCTGCGGGTCGTAGCCTTGCAGCTGCGCGGCGATCTGTTCGATGGAGAGCGTCACGGCGCTTGCTCGAGCCGGTGCAGCTCGGCGAGGGTGTTGGCATTGAAGAAGGCCGACGGGTCGTCGCCTGCGCGGTCGAAGGGCACGACCACCGTGCGGTGCTGGCCGGTCCAGGCGTCGATCTTGCGGCCGCCGCCCTGGGTGAAGCGCACCAGGTCTTCCATCAGCTCCTGCCGCAGCAGCGAGAACACGGGCTGGGTGCGCACGCTGCCGTCCTCCTCGCGCGCGGCGGCCATCGCGATCTCGGCGTCCTCGCGCTCCAGCGCCTCGGCCAGCCGGGCCACCAGGTCCGGCGGGAAGAGGGGAGTGTCGCAGGGCACCGTGACCAGGTACGGCGTCTCGCAGCGCTCCAGGCCGGTGAGGAAGCCCGCCAGCGGGCCGGGGAAGTCCGACATGGTGTCCGGCCACACCGGCACGCCGAAGGACTCGTAGGCTGCGAGGTTGCGGTTGGCATTGATCATCATCTCGCCCACCTGCGGCGCGAGCCGCAGCATGGTGTGCATGGCGAGCGGGATGCCGCGGAAGTTCTGCAGGCCCTTGTCGGCCCCGCCCATGCGCGTGCCCCGGCCGCCGGCCAGGACCAGGCCCGTGATGTCTTCCTTGTCGATCATGGCGGCGATGTTACCCGCCGCCCAGGCTCCTAGCCGCCGATGTAGCTCATTTCGACCCGGCGCACGCCGCTGCCCTGGTCGGCCGCCATGGTGCCGCGCAGCTCCGAGTAGTGGTCGTCGCGGCCCTGCCAGATGTGGCCGATGGCGGAGGCCAGCTCCTCGTCGCTGGCGCCGCCGCGCAGCAGCGAGCGCAGGTCGTAGCCGTTGCCGGCGAACAGGCACAGGTAGAGCTTGCCCTCGGTGGACAGGCGGGCGCGGTTGCAGTCGCCGCAGAAGGCCTGGGTGACGCTGCTGATGAAGCCCACCTCGCCGGCACCGTCGGCATAGCCCCAGCGCTGGGCGGTTTCGCC
>NZ_DASSVG010000443.1:0-6055 GCF_035706265.1 Ramlibacter sp.
CTGGCGCAGCGCGTGAACGAGGGCGCCGCCACGGCGCGCGGCCAGGCGGCGCTGTCGGCCCACCTGGAAGTGGCGCGCGGCTATGGCGTGAAGTTCGCGAGCTACGAGCAGGACGGCCGCATGCGCATCTGCTACGACGGCGACGCCTTCCGGCGCGTGCTGGCGCTGCCCGCCACGCCGCCGCAGCAGGCCCGCGCGGTGCTGGCCCTGACGCAGCCGGCGTGCGCGGATCCGGCGCTCGGGCCCGTGCAGCGGCACGCATGGAACCGCTGGCGCGCCGAGGTGCTGGAGCGGGTGGAAGTGAAGGGACTGCCGGCCTATGGGAGGAACCGCGTTGCGCTACGCCGCGCGTCGGTGTGGAGCACGCTGGCCTACGAGCACGCGCGGCGGGCGGATGATGTCGGTGCTGCCGCTGCGGCGGAGCGCGCCATGACGGAACTGGCGTCGGTGCAGAAGGGCGAGCTCGCCGACGGCGACCTGGCGTCGGCCTGGACACCCTCGCCACGCAGCGCCAGTCCGGCGAGCCGGACGCGCTCGGGCCGTTCCAGCGTTGGCAGGATGCCGAGTGGAAGAGGCGGTCGGTTGCGGTGCGGTAGAGCGGCGCGGAGGCGCATTGCGTAGGCTGGTGCTGAGAGCGCGCGCAGCGCGCCGAAGCCCAGCGATGCGCGAGCGCAGCGAAGCGCTGGGCTTCCGGCGCGCGTTGCGCGCGGTCAGCACCAGCCTACGAATACCGCTGAGCGCGCTAGCCAACGCAATCACGGGCCCACACGCCCACGAGCGCCCGTCTACGCGCTCGCCGCTGCCGCCGCCGGCGGCGGCTTCGCCCCCTTCTGCGCCCGCGCCTTGCGCACGTACTCGGGCAGGAAGGTGCGCTTGCTGCGGTCTGCGAACACCACCGTCACCTGCGTGTCGCTGGCTTCCTGCACCACGCCGCGGCCATAGCGCCGCACTTCCACCAGGTCGCCGCGGGCGAACACCGGGGCGGCGTTCGCTTCGGCGCCCGCTTCCTCGGGCTCGGGCGCGCTGCGCAGCAACTCCTCCACCACCGCCTCGTGCGCCGCGATGCGGCGGCAGTTGTCGCAGTGGCCGCAGCGCTCGAAGGGAGCGCCGTCCTCCAGGTGCTCCAGCAGCACGCGCCAGCGGCACTGGCCGGTCTGGGCGTAGAAGACCATGCGCTCCAGCGCCTCGCGGTCCAGGTCGCGCTTCCTGCCGTAGCCCTCGGTCAGCTCGCGCAGGCGCGCGCCGCTGGCGGGCCGGGCCTGCAGCTTCAGCGTGCCGTCGCGCGACTGGCTGACGATCCGGTCCTTGCGCAGCAGCCCGAGCGCGACCTGCAGCTTGGCCTTCGGCCGACCGAGCTTCGCCTGCAGCAGCGGCAGCGTCCAGGCCTCGCCGTCCTCGCGTGGCTGCTGCAGCGCCTGCACGATGGCGGCGGCATCCTCCTCGCCGGGATAGCGGCCGGCCAGGAAGAACTGCTGGATCGCCTTGTCGCCGCGCAGGAACAGCAGGGTGCAGCGGGCCAGCTCGCCGTCGCGGCCGGCACGCCCCGCCTCCTGGTAGTACGCCTCCAGCGTGGCGGGCAGCTGGTAGTGCAGCACGAAGCGGATGTCCGGCTTGTCGATGCCCAGGCCGAAGGCATTGGTGGCCACGATCACCCGGGTCGCCCCTTCCATGAACGCGTCCTGCGTCGCCGCCCGCTCGGCGGCAGCCATCTTGCCGTGGTACAGCCCCACCGACTCGCCGGCGGCCAGCAGCGCCTCGTGCACCGCCTGTGCCGACTTGATGGTGGCGGTGTAGACGATGCCGCTGCCCTGCGTGCCGCGCACGATCTTCAGCGCCTGCGCCAGCTTGTCGTCTTCCTTCGCCACCGGGAGCACGCGCAGGTCCAGGTTGGAGCGGTAGGCGCTGGTGTTGACCACGCCCTCCGGCGGGATGCCCAGCTGCTGGCAGATGTCCTTGGCGATGTCCTCGGTCGCGGTGGCGGTGAGCGCCAGCACGACCGGCTTGCCCAGGCGCGGAAGCACATGGGCGATCTCCAGGAAGGCCGGACGGAAGTCGTGTCCCCAGTGCGAGATGCAGTGCGCCTCGTCGATCGCGACCAGGCTCACCGGATGCGCGCGCAGCAGCTCGAGGAAGGCCGGCTCCGCCAGCCGCTCGGGCGTGGTCATCACGATGCGCGCGGACCCGTCGGCCACGGCCCTTTCGGCCGCTTCGGCTTCCTCGCTGTCGATCGCGCTGTTCACCTGCACGCACGCGATGCCCAGCTCGCGCAGCGATTCGCACTGGTCCTTCATCAAGGCGATCAGTGGCGAGACCACCACGGTGCGACCGGGCAGCAGCAATGCCGGCAACTGGTAGCAGAGGGACTTGCCTGCCCCGGTCGGCATCACGGCCAGCGTGGGCGCGCCGGCGAGCACGCGCTCGATCACGGCGGCCTGGCCGGGCCGCAGGCGCGCGAGGCCGAAGGTCTCGCGCAGCAACTGGCGGGCGCGCCGCATCGCGGCGGCCGCCGGGGCGGGGCGGGCCGTCGGCGCGCGCGTGCCCATGGGCTCAGGCTTCTTCTTCGCCGAAGTCTTCGCCGGACGCGCCGATGCGCGAGTCGTCCAGCTCCGCGAGGCGCTTGGCCTCGCGCGGGTCCATGTCGGTCATTTCCGTGCTGTCCGGGTCGGCCTCGGGAAAGCCTTCGCCGTCGGCGAGGTCCACCACCCGGTCCGGCAGGATGTCGGCGCCTTCGCGCAGTTCGCGGCCGGCCACGGTGGCGCGGTCACCGGTCTTGCCGGTGTCGATGCTGTCCTCGCGCGCTTCGCCGGTGCCGATGGTGTCGCTGCCGCTGTCCGAGTTGTCGCTGGGGCCCAGCAGTTCGGCTTCACGCCCGCTGGGCTCGGTGGGCGCGCGGTCCGCGCCCAGGATGCTGCTGTATGCCATGCGTGCTCCTCTTGGTTCAGGCCCAGTCTGGGGCCGCGCGGCCGAGCGCGGCGTCGGCACCGGCGGGCGAGCCGTGTCGGACACAGCCTCCGCAGGCGCCTGCCTTACAGTCGCGGCACAAGGAGATCCGAAGTGACGAATGCAGTTGCGCCGGCGGGGCTGCCCCCCTTCCGCGCCATCCCCGACCTGATCCACGAGAACGCCCTGGCCCGCCCGTCGCACCTGGCCCTGCGGTGCGGCGCAGGCCGCCTCACCTGGCAGCAGCTCGATGCGGCCGTGAACCGCATCGCCGCCACGCTGCAGGCGCGCGGCGTGCAGCCGCGCCAGGCGATCGCGATCTGCGGTGCGAATTCGATTCCCTACGTGCTGCTGTTCCTGGGCGGCCTGCGGGCCGGCCTGGCGGTGGCGCCGCTGCCCACCGGCGCCACGGCGCAGCAGCTGGCCGGCATGGTGGAAGACAGCGGCGCGCGCTTTCTCTTCGCCGATGCGGCCGTGCCGGCGTTCGAGGCCGGCGTGCCGCGCATCCGCATGGACGACGCGGCGCAGCTCGAGGCCTGGCTGCAAGCCGGCGCGCGCCCGCAGCCGGTCGCCATCGAGCCCGACTGGGCTTTCAACATCATCTATTCCTCCGGCACCACCGGCACGCCCAAGGGCATCGTGCAGCCGCACCGCATGCGCTGGGCCCACGTCGCGCGGGGCGAGAACTACGGCTACGGGGCCGACGCCGTGACCATGGTGGCGACCTCGCTGTGCTCCAACACCACGCTGGTCTCCGCCTTGCCCTGCCTGGCCAAGGGCGGCACGCTGGTGCTGACCGAAGGCCGCTTCGACCCGCGGGCCTACCTCGAACTGGCGCAGGACGCGCGCGCCACCCACGCCATGCTGGTGCCGGTGCAGTACCAGCGGCTGATGGCCTGTCCGGAGTTCGACCGCTACGACCTGTCGTCGTTCCGCATGAAGTTCTGCACCAGCGCGCCCTTCTCGGCCACCCTGAAGGCGCAGGTGCTGGCCCGCTGGCCGGGCGGGCTGGTGGAGTACTACGGCATGACCGAAGGCGGCGGCACCTGCATCCTGGAAGCGCACAAGTTTCCCGACAAGCTGCACACCGTGGGCCAGCCTGCCGAGGGCCACGACATCCGCCTGCTCGACGAGCAGGGCCATGAGGTCGCCCCCGGCGAGGCGGGCGAGGTGGTCGGCCGCTCGGCTTCCATGATGACCGGCTACCAGAACCAGCCGGCCAAGACGCGCGAGGCCGAGTGGTTCGACGCTGCCGGCAACCGCTTCATCCGCACCGGCGACGTGGGCCGCTTCGACGCCGACGGCTTCCTGGTGCTGATGGACCGGCGCAAGGACATGATCATCAGCGGCGGCTTCAACGTGTACCCGAGCGACCTCGAGGCCGTGCTGCGCGGCCATCCGGCGGTGCACGAGGTGGCGGTGATCGGCGTACCTTCCGAGGCCTGGGGCGAGAGCCCGGTCGCCTTCGTGGTGCCGAACGAAGGCGCACCCGCGCCGGAGGAACTGCGCTCCTGGGCCAACGAGCGGGTCGGCAAGATCCAGCGCCTGGCCGACCTGCGTTACCTGCCCGAGCTGCCGCGCAGCGACATCGGCAAGGTGCTCAAGCGCCAGCTGCGCGACGGCTATACCGGTTGAGCGTTGAGCGTTGAGCGTTGAGCGTTGAACGGTTGGGGGTGGGTCCCCACGTTCAACGCCCAACGCCGAACGCTCAACCTTCGTACCTGCCTTGACAGTATTTGCCTAGGCAAGTATATTTCGCGGTCTCCATGGCCCGGACCGCCCGTTCCCCCAACGCTCCCATGTTCTACACGCCGGAGGACTATCGTCCCGACGAGAGCGCGGCTTACCTGATGCGCCGCATCCTCACCCTGATGGCCGGCGAGGTCGACGAGGCGCTCGAGCCGCAAGGCCTCACCCACGCCCAGTGGGTGCCCCTGATGAAGCTGCACATGGGCCTGGCCTCCACGGTGGCCGAGCTCGCGCGCGAATGCCAGCTCGATGGCGGCGCCATGACGCGCACGCTCGACCGGCTGGAAGCCAAGGGCCTGGTCGAGCGGGTGCGCTCCTGCGAGGACCGGCGGGTCGTGAACCTGCAGCTCACCCCCGAAGGGCGCGAGGCCGCCAAGCAGATCCCTCAGGTGCTGTGCAAGGTGCAGAACGCGTTCCTCGAAGGTCTCAGCGTGGAGGAATGGCTGCAGCTGAAGTCGCTGCTGCAGCGCATCCTGGACAACGGAACGAGGCTGCAAGGCAGCGGCCGCGAAGGAAACGAATGAGCAAGAACTGGAACGCGCTGGCCGGCGTGGCGGCGGCGCTGCTGCTGGCCGGCTGCGCCAGCACCAAGGGCATCGCCCCGGAAGCGCAGCTGCGCGAGCCGGCCGTCCCGCAGGCCTCCACCCAGCCCGTGGCCCCCGTCTCTTCCACCTGGTGGCGCGAGTTCGGCGATCCACAACTCGACGCCCTGGAGGAGCAGGCGCTGCGCGACAGCCCGACGCTCGGCGTCGCCCGGGCCCGGCTGCGCCGCGCGCAATCCGCCAGCGACGTCGCCGGCACGGCCAACCAGCCGCAGTTCCAGGGCCAGTTCGATTTCACCCGCGAGCGCTTCAGCGAGAACGGCATCGTGCCGCCGCCGCTGGGCGGTTCGATCCAGGACAGCGTCACCGCGCAGGTGAACATGAACTGGGAGCTCGAT
This sequence comes from Ramlibacter sp., assembly GCF_035706265.1. GTDB lineage: Bacteria > Pseudomonadota > Gammaproteobacteria > Burkholderiales > Burkholderiaceae_C > Ramlibacter. The sequence continues at coordinate 5,630 of NZ_DASSVG010000443.1, forward strand.
TTCTTCGGCCGCAACGAGGCGGCGCTGCGGGCCGCGCTCGGCACCGAGCGGGCCGCGCAGGCCGACGTGGCCGCCGCGCGCGTGGTGCTGGCGAGCAACGTGGCCCGCACCTACTTCCAGCTGGTGCGCCTGAACGAGCAGATCACGGTGGCCGAGCGCACCCTGGCCCAACGCGAGGAGCAGCTGAAGCTGGTGCGCCAGCGCGTGGGCGCCGGCCTCGACACCACGCTCGAACTGCGGCAAAGCGAGGGCGCGCTGCCGGAGGCGCGCCAGCAGCTCGAAGCGCTGCGCGAGCAGGCGCAGGTGACACGCAACGCGCTGGCGGCGCTGGTGGGCGCGGGCGAGCTGCCGCCGCTGGCCAAGCTGCCGACCATGGCGGCCCTGCACCCGATCACCAGCGTGCCGGCCCTGCCGGCCGACCTGCTG
>NZ_DASSVG010000444.1:0-9391 GCF_035706265.1 Ramlibacter sp.
GTTCATCGCGCGATGCAGGCCCGGAGGGGGTTTGTCCGGCTCCGGAAGTAAAGGAGGAGGCGCGGGCGCGCTGTCATCACAGGCAACGGTTCCCATCCGCGCCGGGGGACATGGAGGAGACGGACAAACCCCCTCCGGGCCGGACCAGAGGCCACCCGGCTGCCTCGGGGCTTCATGCGCCTGCGCGGGGACGACGAAGCAGGGGGCTGGTAAGCTTTCCGGATGGACCCGTTCAAGGCTTACCTGATCGAAGGCGCGCCGGAATCCGTGCGCGCCGGCTTCACGCAACTCACCGAGGCGCAGCTCGATCCCGGCGAGGTCACGGTGCGGCTGCAGTACGCCAGCGTGAACTACAAGGACGCGCTCGCCGCCACCGGCAAGGGCCGCATCATCCGCCGCTTCCCCTGCGTCGGCGGCATCGACGCGGCGGGGGTGGTGGAGGCCTCCGACTCGCCGCGCTTCCGCCCCGGCGACACCGTGATCGTGCACAGCCACGGCTTCGGCGTCTCGCACCACGGCGGCTACGCGCAATCGGCGCGGGTGCCGGTCGACTGGGTGAACCTGGTACCCCAAGGCCTCACGGCGCTGGACGCGGCCAGCATCGGCGTGGCGGGCTATACCGCGGCCCTGGCGGTGGACCTCATGGAGCTCAACGGCATTGCGCCGGCGCGCGGCAAGGTGCTGGTCAACGGCGCCACCGGCGGGGTGGCGAGCGTCGCCATCGACATGCTGGCGCGCCTGGGCTACGAGGTGGTGGCCGTGACCGGCAAGCCCGCCGAGGCCGCCTACCTGAAGGAACTGGGGGCGGCCAGCGTCGTCGCCGCCTCCGAGCTGCAGACCGGCTCGCGGCCGCTGGAAAGCGCGCAGTGGCAGGCGGCGGTCGATTCGCTGGGCGGCGAGCCGCTGGCCGGCATCATCCGCACGACGCAGAAGGACGGCGTGATCGCCAGCATCGGCAACGCCGCCGGCATAGCGTTTTCCAGCACCGTCATGCCCTTCATCCTGCGCGGGGTGCGGCTGGTGGGCGTGAATTCGGACAACGACGTGCCCACCCGCGAGCACCTGTGGCGCCGGCTCGCCGGCGACCTGCGTCCGCGCCACCTGGAACGCATTCGCGAGGTGGTTCCCTTCGACGCCCTGCCGCGCGTGATCGACGACGTGATCGCCGGGCGCAACCGCGGGCGCAAGGTGATCTCCCTGGCCGCAGCGGCCTGAGTCGGCGCCGGTCTTTGTTCTTTGTTGCCTGCCGTGCGTTGACACCCCCGGGCGGTTGGCATACGCTGAGTTCATGGCGGCAGTCACCACCCCCGCGGCCGAAGCAGCGCGCTACGCCCTCCTGCGGCGGCTCGCGCCGTCGTTCCGGCACCACCTGGTGGTCAACCTGCAGCCGATCGGGATGATCTACGAGGTGATGGACCGGCGGCTGCGCGCGTCCGCGCCCGACCTGGCCCACGTGCAGGACAGCGCCAACAAGATCAACGGCTTCGCCAAGGCGGCGCTCAATTCCTGCGTCGACGTGATCGGCTGGCTGGCGCCCGACGACACCGCCACCGTGACGTTGCACGAGGCGGTGCGCGAAAGCGCCACGTTGCTGGCCACCAGCCTGAGCTTCCGCGGCTACGCCTTGCGCAACGAGGTGCCGGAGCTGCCCGGGCACGTGCACCGCGCCGGCGTCCGCACGCTGCTGGCCGGCGTGCTGCTGCATTGCACCGACCACATGCCCGCCCCCGCGGACCTGGTGCTCACGGCGAGCGCGGAGGCCGAAGCCGCCCGGCTCGCGGTGGACATCCGCTGCAACGAGGGCGACAACAGCTTCCGCGGCGAGGCCGGCTACCGCCCGCTCGACTGGTCCGATCTCGAGGCGCTGGCGGCCGCCGACGGCGTTCAGATCGCACGGCGGGAGCAGCGCATCGAGTTGCGGCTGCCGTGGGCGATGGAGGCGGCGGCGTGAGGGGGCAACGGCGAGCGCTGAGCGCGGGGGGGCGTAGGCTGGTGCTGAGCGCGCGGTAGCGCCGAAGCCCAGCGCTCCGCTGCGCTCGCGCATCGCTGGGCTTGCGCTTCGCTCCAGCACCAGCCTACGATTCGCACGCGCCAGTTACGGTTCGAACCCCAGCTTGTTCATCGCGCCGCGCAGGGCCGCGCGGCTGGACTCGTAGTCGGACCACGGGTCGTTGCCCTCGTCCAGGCGCTGGTGTGCCGTGGAAACCGTCCAGTGGGCGCCGCTCTTGAGGCCCGCGAGTTCGTCCCAGCGCACCGGCACGGAGATGCCCAGGCCGGGCCGCGCGCGGGCCGACCAGGCGCAGACGGTGGTGGCGCCGTAGCCGTTGCGCAGGTAGTCGATGAAGATGCGGCCGACGCGGTTGCTGGCGCCGCTCTTGGCGACGAAGCGTTCCGGCAGCGTGCGCGCAAGGTGCTGCACGACGGCCTGCGAGAAGGACTTGACCGTGTCCCAGTCGTACTGCTTCTTCAGCGGCACGACCACGTGCAGGCCCTTGCCGCCGCTGGTCTTGAGGAAGGAGGGCAGCTGCAGTTCCTCCAGCAGCGCGCGCACCAGTTGCGCCGCCTCCTGGATCTGCGGCCAGGTGACGCCTTCGCCGGGGTCGATGTCGAAGGTCATGCGATCCGGCTTGGCGATCGTCGTGCGCACGCCATTCCACGTGTGGATCTCGATTACGTTCATCTGCGCCGCCGACAGGATGCCTTCCGGCTTGGCGATGTAGACCATGGGCGGGTGGCCGGGAAAGATCGCCGGATCGAGTGGCTCGACACCCGCCATGCGGTAGCGGTCCAGGTGCTTCTGGAAGAACAGCTGGCCCTCGATGCCGTCGGGCGCCCGCACCATCGCGATCGGCCGGTCCTTCAGGTGCGGCATCATCAGCGGCGTGACCAGCGCGTAGTAGCGCACCAGGTCGATCTTCTTCAGCCCGCTTTGCGCGTCGATCACGCGCTCGGGGTTGCTGATGCGCAGGGTGGGCGGCAGCAGGCTCGCGGCCTCGGCTTGCGCCGCCCGCTTCGCCGCCTTCGGTGCGGCCGTCTCCGGCGCAGTGCCTCGCGTGGTTCCTGCCGCGGGCTTTTCCGCCGGCTTCGCAGCAGCCTTTCCCGCCGCCTTCGCCCCCTTGCGCGGCTTCGCCGGCTGGTCCGGCGGCGGCGCGTGCAGCACCGGCTCCTGCCCGATCGCCTCGGGCGGCTTGTCGCTGCGCAGGCCGTGGAACACCGAGTGGCGGATCTTGCCCTCGCGCGTCCACTCGCCGAAGGAGACCTCGCACACCAGCTCGGGCCGCACCCAGCGGGCGCCGCGCGGCATGCCGCTGCCCGCCTCGAACGGGCTGCGGTCCTGCGCGATCGCATCGAGCCGCCGGCGCAGGTCGGCCAGGGTGCGCTCGTTGAAGCCGGTGCCGACGTTGCCCGCATAGCGCAGCTTGCCGCCGTCTTCCTCGTGCACCCCCAGCAGCAAGGAGCCGACGCCGGTGCGCGCGCCCTTGGGATCGGTGAAGCCGCCGATCACGAACTCCTGCCGCAGCTTGCATTTGAGCTTGATCCAGTCGCTCGAGCGCCGGCCCACGTAGGCCGAGCCGCGCCGCTTGGCGATCACCCCTTCCAGCCCCAGGCGGCAGGCCGACTCCAGCATGCGGTCCGGCGCGGCCTCGAACTCGGCGCTGAAGCGCACGTTGGGATGCGGCTTGCGTTCGCAGATGCGTTGCAGCACGGCGCGGCGTTCCTGCAGCGGCACCTCGCGCAGGTCGTGCCCGGCGCAATAGGGCAGGTCGAACAGGTAGTAGACGATCTGCTCGGTGCGCGCGCTGTCGAAGGCGCCCTGCAAGGCCTGGAAGTCGGCCGGCACGTCCTCCCCCGGCATGATGATCTCGCCGTCGTACCAGCCGTCCGGCAGCTCCATGCTGCGCAGGGCCTTCACCAGGCCCGGCATGCGTGACGTCCAGTCGTTGCCATTGCGCGTGACGAGTTCGATCGCGCCGCCTTCCACCCGCGCCAGCATGCGGTAGCCGTCGAACTTGATCTCGAAGATCCAGTCCTCGGGCCGCGCGGGCGGCTCGTCCACCAGCACGGCGAGCTCGGGCTGCAACTGCTTCGGCAGCTTCGCGGGCCGGGCGCCGGCGGGCGGCCCGGAAGGGGTGGCTTGCGCTGTCGGAGCTGCGGCCGGCGCGACCGGCGCGGCGAGCGCCGGCGGCCGGTCGGCCAGGTCCTTCACGCTGTCCGGCATCTCGTCGACCACGCTGAATTCGGTGGCCGGCCGCGCGAAGGCATCGCGTTCCTTGATCAGGAGCCAGGGATCCTCGCGGCCGTTGCCGCGGCCTTTCATGCGCACCAGCGTCCAGTGGCCGTGCAGCTTGTGCCCGCGCAGCTCGAACTTCAGCTTGCCCTCGCGGAAGCCCTTGTGCGGGTCCTCCAGCGGGTGCCAGGTACCCTTGTCCCAGATGATCACCTTGCCGGCCCCGTAGTTGCCGGCCGGGATCTGGCCTTCGAAGCGGTTGTAGGCGATGGGATGGTCCTCGGTGGGCATCGCCATGCGCTTGTCGTTCGTGTCGTAGCTGGGACCCTTGGGGACGGCCCAGCTCTTCATCGTGCCTTCCAGCTCGAGCCGGAAGTCGTAGTGCAGCCGCGTGGCCCAGTGCTTCTGGACCACGAAGCTGCGGGCATCCTCGTTCGCCTCGCCGCCGGCCGCCGGTTCGGGCGTGGCGTCGAAGTTGCGTTTGTCGCGGTACTTCTGGAGCGCGCTTTTTTCGGCCATGTCTCAGGTTCGGCGTTGGGCGTCATGCGTTGAGCGTGGGGAGAAGCGTTCCCGCTCAACGCTCAACGCTCAACGCTCAACGCTCAACGCTCAACGCTCAACGCTCAACGCTCAACGCTCAACGCTCAACGCTCAACCTGCGTTGCGCAACTGGTCGCGCATCATCTTCACCTGGTCGTGGTTGCGCAGCACCCCCTGGTACTGGCGCTCCACGACCGAGCGCACGTTGGTGGGCAGGTTCTTCTGCAACGCCTTCATGTAGCGGGCCTTGGCATTGTCCTCGCCGCGCTCGCACTCTTCCAGCACCGCCTTGTCGTCGTAGCTGCTCAGCTTCGACTTGATGGAGACCCAGCCGCGGTGCATGGCGCCCAGCGTGCTGCCGCCTTCCTCGACGTCGTGGCCGCATTCGCGCAGCAGCCGGTTCAGTTCCTCGGCGCCGCGGCGGCAGTCTTCCGCGCGCTGCTGGAGCATCGACTTCAGGTCCGGCCGCTTGGCCTGTTCGGCGCACTCGCGGAAGCCGTACTCGCCGTCCTTGCTGCACTCCACCAGGTCCTTCAGCACGTCGATGACGTCGCCGCGGTCGCCTTCCTGGTTGCCCGCGGTCTGCATGGAGCCGACCATGCCGGCGGCGCCGGTGCCCGAGGGCGTGCCCGCGTGGCCCATGCCACTGCGCATGCCGGTGTTGCCCATGTCAGCGCTGCCCATGCCGGCATTGCCCATCCCGGTCATGCCCGAGCCCGAGCGCTGGTGGTAGTCGCGCACCTGCTCGTCGGCGCGGCGCCAGGCGGCGCCGGCGGCGGGGCCGGCGCGGTCCCAGTTCAGGGTGGAGTTGCCGCGCGTGCTCTCCCATTCGGAGGCCAGGCGCGGCTCGACCGAAGTCCACGGGTCTTCGTAGCGGGTGCGGCCCGACAGGCCGAGGCGGTACGCGGGACCGTAGTCGTCCCAGTCGCGGCCCTTCTCGTAATAGGGCTCCTTGTCGTAGTTCTCGCGCCAGAAGGCTTCTTCGGCGGTGGGATTCACCGCTTCGCCCGCGGCCTTGCCGGCCAGGCCGCCGACCACCGCGCCCACGACGCCGCCCACGGCAGCGCCGACGGGACCGGCGATCGAGCCCGCGGCCGCACCGGCGACGGCGCCGCCCGTGGCGCCGATGCCCGTGCCGATCGGATGCGCGCCGGGTTCGTCGGTGATCGGGTCGCGGTTGAGGTCGCGGTCTTCGCGTTCTTCAGCAGCCATTGTTCGCTCCTTGCGTATCTGGATGGAAAGGTCCTGCAGGCGATCTTGGGGCGCAGCACTAGCCGTGCAGTGGCACCGTCGACCACAACCGGTGTAGGACGGGTCGGGCCAGCGCCTGCGCCGCGCGGACATGGCTGAGCGCACGCACAGGCGGACACAACAAATTCCTACACGGGCGTCCCGGCGGAGGCCGCACGCTGTGCCGAACCGGGTGACGCCCATGAAATACTCACTGCGCAAGACGCCATCGCACCTCCACCTCACCTACAAGTACGGCGAGGCGAACGGGGGACTTCTCGGCCGCAACCTCGTGCTCGAGGCCGAGGGCAACGTGCTCACGCTCGAGGTCGACCTGTCGGCCAACCTGCTGGCCCGCAACAAGCAGTCGGCCTGGTACCTGGACGCGGTGGCGCTCTCCACCAACTACCACAAGCTCAAGTCGCTGCAGTGCCCCGACAACCTGGTGCGCGCGCGCCTGATCCGCGTCTGGGAAGGCATGCAGGAGCCGAAGCTGCGCATGCGCCTGGTGCTGCATCCGCACGGCCGCTACCTCTACGAGGTGGCACCGCACTCCCTCTTCATGGGCGGGATCCAGCTCGACGTGCAGGCTTTCCTCGAAGAAGAGTCCGAGACCACCCCCACCGAAACCACCACCACCCCGGAAAACGAGGCTGCGCCGCTGGCGGAAGCCGACCCGCACCACAGGAAACACGCATGACGCTCACGCACCGACTCGCCCGCTGGACCGCGGGCTTGGGCACCGCTTGCCTGTTCGCTTTCGCCAGTCTCGCCGCGCACGCGGACGCAGGCAGCCTGCGCGAGAAGTACGAGCAGTTGGGCGCCGAGCTGGCCAACAACTCCTACGGCCGCCAGATGCACATCGATTCGTCCCAGGGCGGCAACGTGCTGCAGGGCGACGTCTACGCCGTGCTGGATCACCCGTACGAGAAGGTGCAGCGGGCGCTGCAGGATCCCGAGGCCTGGTGCGACATCATGCTGCTGCCCTTCAACACCAAGGCCTGCCAGGCGGGCGGCGGGCGGCTGGCGGTGCGCATCGGGCGCAAGTACGACCAGCCGGTGGACGAGGCCTACCGGCTGGATCTCGGCTTCCAGCGCGCGGCCTCCGGCCCCGACTACCTGCTCACGCGGCTGGGTGCGGCCCAGGGTCCCTTCGGCACGCGGGACTACCGCATCGCCGCCGAGGCGATCCCGCTGGATGCCGGCCACACCTTCATGCACCTGAGCTATTCCTACGGCTACGGCGGCATGGGCAAGCTGGCGATGCAGGCCTACCTGGCCACGGCGGGCGCCAGCAAGGTCGGCTTCACCGCCGGCGGCATGCGCGGCGCGATCGAGCGCAACGCGATGCGCTACTACCTGGCGATCGACGCCTACCTGGACACGATGGAGCTGCCCGGCGCGCAGCGGGTGGAGCAGCGCATCAACCGCTGGTTCAGCGCCACCGAACGCTATCCGCGCCAGCTGCACGAGATGGACCGCGGGACGTACGTCGCGATGAAGCGGCAGGAGTACGGGCGGCAGGACACGGCGTCGGTGCGCTGACGTCGTTGCACGTGCAGGCGCGGGTTCGTGCCCTGGGAATGAAAGAAAGCCCCGCGGTGCGGGGCTTTCCTTGTGCCGGGATGCTGGCGATCAGCGAATACCGGCCGCCGCGCGCAGCGCAGCAGCCTTATCCGTCCGCTCCCACGTGAACTCCGGCTCCTCGCGGCCGAAGTGGCCGTAGGCGGCGGTCTTGGAGTAGATCGGCTGCAGCAGGTCCAGCATCTGGATGATGCCCTTCGGACGCAGGTCGAAGTGCTCGTTCACCAGTTCCGCGATCTTGTGGTCGGGGATCACGCCCGTGCCTTCGGTGTAGACCGTCACGTTCATGGGCCGGGCCACGCCGATCGCGTAGGCCACCTGGATCTGGCACTGGCGCGCCAGGCCCGCGGCCACGATGTTCTTCGCCACGTAGCGGGCGGCATAGGCGGCCGAGCGGTCCACCTTGGACGGATCCTTGCCGGAGAAGGCACCGCCGCCGTGCGGGCAGGCGCCGCCGTAGGTGTCCACGATGATCTTGCGGCCCGTGAGGCCGCAGTCGCCCTGCGGGCCGCCGATGACGAAGCGGCCGGTCGGGTTGATCAGGTACTTGGTTTCCTTGATCCACTCCTTGGGCAGCACCGGCTTGATGATCTCCTCGATCACCGCCTCGACGAAGGCCGGCTTCATCTTGGTGCCGTCGCTCATCTCGGGGCTGTGCTGCGACGACAGCACCACCGTGTCGATGCTGTGCGGCTTGCCGTCCACGTAGCGCATGGTCACCTGCGACTTGGCATCGGGGCGCAGGAAGGGCAGGCGGCCGTCCTTGCGCAGCTGCGCCTGGCGCTCCACCAGCCGGTGGGCGTAGTAGATCGGCGCGGGCATCAGCACCGGCGTCTCGTCGCAGGCGTAGCCGAACATGAGGCCCTGGTCGCCGGCGCCGGTGTTCAGGTAGTCGTCGGAGGCGTGGTCCACGCCCTGGGCGATGTCGTTGGACTGCTTGTCGTAGCAGACCATCACGGCGCAACCCTTGTGGTCGATGCCGTAGTCGGTGTTGTCGTAGCCGATGCGCTTGATCGTGTCGCGCGCGACCTGGATGTAGTCGACGTGCGCGTTGGTGGTGATCTCGCCGGCCAGCACCACGAGCCCCGTGTTGGCCAGGGTTTCGGCGGCCACGCGGCTGCGCGGGTCCTGCGCGAAGATGGCGTCCAGGATCGCGTCGGAGACCTGGTCGGCCAGCTTGTCCGGGTGCCCTTCGGACACCGATTCGGAAGTGAAGAGGAAGTCGTTCGCCATTTGAATAAACTCCGGTGCTTGGTCTGAAGGCGCGTTGCCTTCTGCCGGAGCTTGGGCGAACGCTTTAGCAGAATTTTTTCGCGTCGCCCTGCAAGTAGTTCAATAACTCGGCGACCCCCAGATTCTAACCGGTGTGAAACCACTCTTCCAACTGCTCTCGGCATGGCCCCTGCCGCTGCTGCACGCCCTGGGCACGGCCCTGGGCTGGCTCACCTTCCTCGCGTCGCCCACCTACCGGCGGCGCTTCATCGCCAACGCGGCGCAGGGCGGCTACGGCTTCGCCCAGGTGCGCCGCGCCATCGCCGAAGCCGGCAAGCTGGTGGCCGAGACGCCGCGCCTGTGGTTCGGCGCCATGCCACCGGTGCACTGGGAGCAGGCGGACATGATCCGGGCGCTGCGGGCGGAAGGCCGCGGCATCGTCTTCCTGACCCCGCACCTCGGCTGTTTCGAGGTCACGGCGCGCTCGTACGCGGCGCAGTTCGGCCCGGTCACGGTGCTGTACCGCCCGGCGCGCAAGCCCTGGCTGCGCGAGCTGGTGGCGACCTCGCGCAGCCGCGAGAACATGACGGCCGTGCC
>NZ_DASSVG010000445.1:0-27081 GCF_035706265.1 Ramlibacter sp.
GGGCGGCGAGCAGGCCCTGCGCGCCGTCGCCGAAGGCGCCGCCGCCCGCTGGCCGCGCAAGGGCCGCGTCGTGCTGCAGGTGGACGAAGGCCTGGCCATCGCCGGGCCGGTCGCGGCCTCTGACGCGCTGCAGGCCGCCCGCCGTGCCGGCGCCCACCCGCAGGCGGGCGTGCTCGGCCTGGCCCTGCACCACGGACCGCTGCGGGCCATTCCCGCGCCGCAGCCCGTGGTCCCCGCGCCCCACTCGGTCGTTCCCGCGCCCAACTCCGTCGTTCCCGCGCAGGCGGGAACCCAGTCCGCCGCCTCCCCTTCGCGCGTCGACGGCGAAGGCCTCACCACCGCGGCCGTCCTCGCCGGCCTGGCGCGCGACCGGATGCTCGTCTCCGGCGCCTTCCGCGCCGCGCTTGCCGCCGAAGCCCCGCGCCGCGCGCAGGATCTGCAGCCGGTGCCCGAGCTTTCCGGCCCGGGCGGCACCGCGCTGTTCCGCGACGACACCCAGGGCGCGCGCAGTCGCGGCCAGCGCCGCACCCTGCTGGCCGCCGGCGGCATGCTGGCCCTGCTGGGCGCCGGCTGGGCCGGCCGCGCAGCCCGCGAGGCCTACGAGGCTGCGCACCGTCCCGCCGTGATCCTGCTGGAGATCCGGCCGGCCGGCGAAGTGTTCGTCGACGGCGTGCGGCAGGGCACGAGCCCGCCGCTCACCCGCCTGCAGGTGGAAGCGGGGCCGCACACGATCGAGATCCGCAGCGCCCGCGCGAAGCCGCTGCGGCTGGAAGTCCTGCTCAAGCCGGGCCAGGAGCTGCCGCTGCAGCACGTGTTCGCGCCGCCGCCCGCGCCGCGGCGAGCGGCGCCGGCCAAGCCCCGGCCCAAGGCCGAGCCCGGGCCCTTCGAGCGCTTCAAGTTCTGGTGAACGCCGTGGCCAGCCCCCTGCCGTTCACCCACCTGGGCCGCTATCGCATCCTGCGCGAGCTCGGACGCGGCGCCATGGGCGTGGTGTACCTGGCCGAGGACGAATCGCTGCAGCGCCAGGTGGCGATCAAGACCCTGCTGCTGCCGGAGGGCGCCAAGGAAGGCCGCGAGCTGGAGGCGCGCTTCCGCCAGGAGGCCACGGCGGCCGGCGGCGTGAGCCATCCCAACACGATCACCATCCACGACTTCGGCCGCGAGGGCAACTGGCTCTACATCGCGATGGAGCGGCTGCAGGGCGTGGAGCTGCGCGAGCTGATGGAGGGCGGGCCGCTGCCGCTGGAAGGCGCGCTGGACATCGCGGCCCAGGTGGCTGCAGGCCTCGCAGCCGCACACGAGCGGGGCGTCGTCCATCGCGACGTGAAGCCGGGCAACATCATGGTGCTGCCGGGCGGCCTGGCCAAGATCATGGACTTCGGCATCGCGCACGTGAAGAGTTCTGACGTGCGCACGGCCACCGGCACCATGATGGGCTCGCCCCGGTACATGTCGCCCGAACAGGTGGGCGGCCACCTGGTGGATCCGCGCAGCGACATCTTCTCGCTCGGCTCGCTGCTGTACGAGATGGTCACGGGGCAGGCCGCGTTCCAGGGCGCCAACCTCGGGCAGCTGCTGGCCGCGATCCGGCACGGCGCGCCCGTGCCGCCTTCGCAGCTGCGCGCGGGCCTGCCGGCCTCGATCGAGCTGGTGATCACGCGGGCCATGCAGAAGAACCCGCGCTCGCGCTACCAGGACGCGGGCGAGATGGCACGCGATCTCGCGCAGTGCCGGGCCTTGCTGGGCCGACCGGGGGCCGTGCGCGTGGCCGCGCCGGCCGCCGACCCGCAGGCTGCCACGTCGCCCGCCGCGCCCACGCCGCTGGACGTCGACCTGACGCTGCCGCTCGGCGCGCCCGGCTGGCCGCTCGCGGCCGGCTTCGATTCGAATGTGGGATGGCGTGCGCTGGCCGAGGGGCGCGCCGCCCCTTCGGGACCGCAAGGGCCTTCCTGGTCCGCCACGGCCTGGACCTGCGGCTACCTGCTGGCCGCCGGGGTGGCGCTGCTGCTCGCCTTCGCCTGATCCCGCGGCTGCCGGCTCCTACAATCCGCGCGATGCAAGCCTTGCGCATCTACGCCGGGCCGGCGGCGCGCCGCCACATCGCGCAGCACGGCCTCGCGGCGCGCGACGTCGGCATCGTGCCGGCGGCGGCGGGCGGGCCCAAGGGCCTGGTCCTCGGGCCGCTGGACCGCTTCCTGTTCGGGCAGTGGCTGCCCGCCACCGACCACACCATCCATCTCGTCGGCGCGTCCATCGGCGCCTGGCGCATGGCCACGGCCTGCCTGCACGAACCGGTGCAGGCGTTCGAGCGGCTGGAGCGGGACTACATCGCGCAGCACTACGACGTTCCGCCGGGACGCCGCGCGCCCACTGCCGCCCAGGTCTCGAAGAGTTTTGCTGAAGGCCTGGAAGGTTTCTTCGGCGGCCGCATCCGCGAGGTACTGGAGCATCCGCGCTTCCGCCTGCACATCGTGACGGCGCGCGGGCGCCACCTGCTGCGCCGCGAGCACCGCATCGCCACGCCGCTCGGCTACCTCGGCGCCTTCCTCGCCAACACGCTGCACCGGCGCGCCATGGGCGCGTGGCTCGAGCGGGTGGTGTTCTCGGCGCCGGAGCAGGGCGCGCCGGCCGCGCTGCCCTTCGGCACCGAGGACTTTCCGACCCGCCAGGTGGCCCTGACCGCAGCGAACTTCCAGCCGGCGCTGCAGGCGAGCTGCTCGATCCCCTTCCTGCTGCAGGCCGTGCACGACATCCCCGGCGCGCCGCGCGGCGCCTACTGGGACGGCGGCATCACGGACTACCACCTGCACCTGAAGTACGCCAGCGGTCCCGGCCCGGGGCTGGTGCTCTATCCGCACTTCCAGCAGGCGGTGGTGCCGGGCTGGCTGGACAAGGGCTTCAAGTGGCGCCATCGCGCCACTTCGTATCTCGATCGCATGGTGGTGCTGGCGCCGGATCCGCAATGGGTGCGGACGCTGCCGAACGCGAAGCTGCCGGACCGCACCGACTTCACGCGCTACGGCACGGACCTGCAGGCGCGCATCCGGGATTGGACCACCGCGGCCCACGCGAGCCGGCAACTCGCCGAGGAGTTCGCGGCATGGTTGGAGCGGCCCGATCCAGGACGGGTGGAGGCCTTGTAGGCCGGTCCTACATCGACGCTTCCAGCATCTGCCGGTAATCCTCCCGCGACGCCTCGCGCGGGTTCGTCTTGTGGCAATGGTCCGCCATCGCCCCGTCGATGACCTTCTCGAACCACTCGCGCTGCACGCCCATCGCCTCCAGCCCCGAAGGCAGCCCCAGGCGCGCATTCATGTCGCGGATCGCCTCCGGGATGTCGCCGCCGGACTTCAGGCCCATGGCGTGCGCCATGCGGTCCAGCCGGCGCTCCTTCTGCACGCTGGGCGACTGCGCGTTGAAGCGCACCACCGCCGGCAGGAACATCGCGTTGAGGGTGCCGTGGTGCAGCCGCGGATCCACCCCGCCCAGGCTGTGGCTCAGCGAGTGCACGCAGCCCAGCCCCTTCTGGAAGGCCATCGCGCCCTGCATCGAGGCGCTCATGAGGTTCAGCCGCGCCTCGCGGTCGCTGCCGTCGCGCGTGGCGCGCTCGATGTGCGACCAGCCGCGCTCGAGCCCGTCGAGCGCGATGCCGTCGGCCGGCGGATTGAAGGCCGCCGACATGAAGGTCTCCATGCAGTGCGCGATGGCGTCCATGCCGGTGGCCGCGGTCAGCTTGGGCAGCAGGCCCAGGGTCAATTCCGGATCGCAGATCGCCGCCTTCGGCACCAGGTGCCAGGAGTGGAAGCCGAGCTTGCGGTGGTCGTCGACGATGATGATGGCGCCGCGGGCCACCTCGCTGCCGGTGCCGCTGGTGGTGGGCACCGCGATCAGCGGCGCCACCTTGTCGGTGATGCGCGGCGAGCCGCCTTCGATCGTGGCGTAGTGGGTGAGCGGCCCCTCGTGGGTGGCCAGGATCGCCACGCCCTTGGCGCAGTCGATGGCGGAGCCGCCGCCCACGGCGACCAGGCCGTCGCAGCCCTGGGCACGGTAGATCTCGGCGGCGGCGCGCACCGCGGCCTCGGTCGGATTCGAAGGTGTGCCGTCGAACACGGCGTGTGGCACGCCGGCCAGGGCGTCGAGCGCGCGCTGCAGCACGCCCGCGGCGCGCACGCCGGCGTCCGTCACCACCAGCGGCCGGGCGATGCCCACGCGCTCGCACTCGGACTTGAGCTTCGCGATCGCGCCGAATTCGAACTGGATCTGGGTGACGTAGTAGATGAGGGCCATGGACACTTCCGTCGCTTACGATGGGGAGCTTGACTGTAACGCCGCGACCCCCGTCCCCCGAGTGACATTCCTTCCGCAGTTTCCCGAACTGACGCCGGCCATGCGCTCCGTGCTGCACGGCATGGCCCGCGCCCGCCACGTTCCGCTGTACCGCCTGCCGCCGCAGGAAGCGCGCGCCGCCTACGACAAGGCCGCCAACGTGCTGGAGCCGCCGGCCCCGCAGCTCGCGCGCGTGCAGGACCTGCACATTCCCGCCCGCGACGGCGCCGCGCTGCCGGCGCGCCTGTACGCGCCTTCGCACGCGAAGCTGCCGGTGCTGCTGTACCTGCACGGCGGCGGCTTCACGATCGGCAGCGTGGATTCGCACGACACGCTGTGCCGCATCCTGGCCGTTCGTGCCGGCTGCGCGGTGGTCTCGCTGGGCTACCGGCTGGCGCCGGAGCACCGCTTCCCGACCGCCGTGCACGATGCCTGGGATGCGACGCAATGGCTGGCCGCCAACGGCGCCGCGCTCGGCGTGGACGCGCAGCGCCTCGCCGTCGGCGGCGACAGCGCGGGCGGCACGCTCGCCACCGTCTGCGCCACGCTGGCGCGCGACGCCGGCCTGCCGCTGCGGCTGCAACTGCTGTTCTATCCCGGCTGCGCGGCGCGCCCGGAAGCGCGCTCGCACGGGCGCTACCACCAGGGGCTGATCCTGGAGCAGGCGCACATCGAATACTTCTTCGGCCAGTACATCGACGATGCCGAGCGCGAGGACTGGCGCTTCGCTCCGCTCGAGACGCCCGACGTGGAAGGCGTCGCGCCGGCCTGGTTCGGCCTGGCCGAGTGCGATCCGCTGGTGGACGACGCCATCGCCTACGCGGATAAACTGCGGGCTGCCGGGGTCGACGTGGCGCTGGAGATCTACCGCGGCGTCACCCACGAATTCATCAAGATGGGCCGCGCGCTGCCCGAGGCGCGGCAGGCGCACGCGGATGCCGCCGCCGCCCTGCAACACGCATTGCAAGCATGAACAGAGAAGATTTCCGTTTCTTTCACCGGCTGCGGGTGCGCTGGGCCGAAGTGGACATGCAGAAGATCGTCTTCAATGCCCACTACCTGATGTACTTCGACACCGCCATCGCCGACTACTGGCGCGTGCTGGCGATGCCTTACGAGCAGGCCATGCACCTGCTGGAAGGCGACATCTACCTGAAGAAGGGCACGGTGGAATTCCACGCCTCGGCGCGGCTGGACGACCGGCTCGAGGTCGGCCTGAAGTGCGCCCGCATCGGCAATTCCTCCATGCAGTTCACCGGCGCGATCTTCCGCGGCGAGGAACTGCTGATCACCTGCGAGCTGGTCTACGTGTTCGCCGACCCGGCGACGCAGACCTCCAAGCCGGTGCCGGCGCCGCTGCGCGCGATGCTCACCGGCTACGAGGCGGGCGAGCCCATGGTGCAGGTCAAGACCGGCAGCTGGTCCGAGCTGGGCGCCGACGCCGGCCGCATCCGCACCGAGGTCTTCGTGCAGGAGCAGCGCATCCCGGCCGAACTGGAGTGGGACGAGGCCGATGGGACGGCGCTGCATGCGGTGGCCTACAACCGGCTCGGCCAGGCCGTGGCCACGGGGCGCCTGCTGCCCGCCAGCGAGGGAATCGCGAAGATCGGCCGCATGGCCGTGCACCAGGTGCTGCGCGGCGGCCGCATCGGCGAGCAGGTGCTGCGCGCGCTGGCCGCCGAGGCGCAGAAGCGCGGCGACCGCGGCATCGAGCTGCATGCGCAGCGCACCGCGAAGGAGTTCTACGCCCGCCTGGGCTTCGCGCCCCAGGGCGAGCCCTACGAGGAAGCGGGCATCCCGCACGTGACCATGACCAGCGCCTTGCCGCTGGCACGCTGAACGTGGCCAGGAAGCGCCGGACGGACGCCGCGGCGCGCGCCGCTGCGGCGCCTCCGGGCGCGGGCGCTGCGAAGGCTGAAGGCCCTGCCGCGCCACATGCGCCGGCCGCGGCGCCGACGGGCGCAGTGCCGACGACCGCCGCGCTATCGAGCGATCTCGCCCGCGAGCCCGCCCGCGACGGCTGGGCGGCCGGCGTGCTCGCCCTCGCCGTGTTCCTGGCGCCTGCGCTGGGCGTGCCGACCGAGGAGATGCTGCAGGACACGCTCAAGTCCATGATCGTGTCCTTCGGCGCGCTGGCCGCCGCGCTGCTGTTCCTGCTCGCGCAGCGCGAGCGCCGCCAGCCCCTGCGCTGGCACGGCGTGCTGTGGCTGCCGCTGCTGCTGCTGGCCCATGCGCTGGGCAGCATGATCTGGTCGCACACCTACCTGGCCGGCGTGGAAGCGGTGCGCTGGTTCGTGTTCGCGCTGATCGCGTGGCTGGGGCTGAACACCTTCTCGCGCGAACGCCTGCCTATGCTGGCCTGGGCGATCCACGCCGGCGCGCTGGTGGCGACCATCTGGGCGATGGCGCAGTTCTGGGGCGGGCTCGAGCTGTTCCCGCAGGGGCCGCGGCCGTCCTCCACCTTCATCAACCGCAACTTCTACGCGGAGTACGTCGTCTGCGCGCTGCCCTTCGGGGCGCTGTTGCTGGCAAGGGCCCGCGCGAGTGCGCTCGCGTTCCTGCTGGCGGTGAGCCTGGGCCTGCTGGCCACCGGGATCCTGATCACCGGCACGCGCTCGGCACTGATCGCCTCGACGCTGCTGGTGCTGGCCGTCTTTCCGCTCGTCGCGTGGCGCTGCCGCGCGCGGCTCGCGTTTTCCCGCTGGTCGCGCGGGCTGCAGGCCGGCGTGCTGGCGGTGATAGCAACGACCGTGCTGCTGCTGGGCGTGCTGCCTACGTCCAACACCGCGATCATCCAGGAGAACTTCGGCACCACGCCGATCGAGCGCGGCCTGCACCGGGCGCAGCAGATCGGTCCGAACGACTACTCGCTGAACCTGCGCATGGTGATGTGGAAGGCGACGCTCACCGCGATCGCCGCGCGGCCGCTCGCCGGCCTCGGCGCCGGCGCCTGGGAGAACGAGATCCCGCGCTACCAGGCCGAAGGCTCGCAGCTGGAGACCGACTACTACGTCCACAACGAGTTCCTGCAGCTGGTGGCTGAGTACGGCCTGGTGGGTTGGATTTTCCTGCTGCTGCTCTCGGCCTGGCTGCTGGCGGCGGCCTGGCGCACCTGGGCGCCGGCGGGCCCGCAGGCCGAGGCCGACCAGCCCTGGCGCGCGACCTTGCTCGCCAGCCTGTTCGCGCTGATGCTGGTGAGCAGCATCGGCTTTCCCTGGCGGCTGGCCGCCACCGGCGCCTTGTTCGCCGCCTGCCTGGGCGCACTCGCGGCCTCGGACGCCCGCATGGGGCATCTGCGGCGCTGGTCGGCGCAGCCGCTGCGCTGGTCGCCGCGCATCGCCCATGTCGCGCTGGGCCTCGCGGGCGTGGGCCTGGTGCTGGCCTTCTCCATTTCGCAGCGCGCCGCCGAGAGCGAGCAGAAGCTGGTGCGCTCGGCCAAGCTGGCCCTCTCGCTCACCGCCACCGGCAACCCGAACGCGCCGCAGTACGCGCCGCAGCGGCGCGAAGTGCTGCGCCTGGTGCGCGAGGGCATTGCGCTCAATCCGCACTACCGCAAGATCACGCCCATGGTGGCCGACGAACTGGCCCGCTGGGGCGACTGGAAGGACGCCACCTGGATCTGGGAAAGCGTGCTGTCCTCGCGGCCCAACGTGGTGGCCATCCTCACCAACGTGGCGCGGGGCTACGCCAGCATGGGCCGCATCGACCGGGCCCAGGCCTGGCTGGAGCAGGCCAAGCGCCTGCAGCCGCGCGCGCCTTCGGTGCGTTCGCTGGAGGTGATCCTGGCCGCGCGCGGCGGCGACGAGCCGCGCGCACTGGCGCTGGCCAAGGCCGCTTACGACGAGGGCATCAGCGACTACGACCTGCTCAATACGTACTTCCTGCTCGCCTGGCGGGCCAAGGACTACGCCCTCGCGCAGAAGCTGCTGGACGAGCGCATGCAGGCCTGGCCGGACAGCCGCGCGCGCGGGCTGGTGGAGCAGGGCGTGCTGGCGCTGGAGCAGAAGCAGCAGGACCGCGCCCTGCAGTCCTTCCGCGCCGGCCTCGCCGCCGCGGCCACGCCGCAGGAGCGCGCGGCGCTGGAGCAGGAGATCCCGCCGGCCCTGCGCGCGCAGGTCTCCGCCCCGGGCTCTCAGACGTCTTCGAGCAGCCGGTAAGGCAGGGGCAGCAGGGTGAGCGCCGGGCCGTCGGCGCGCTGCGCATGCAGGTCGCCGGCTTCGGCGGCCGCCAACTGCAGCGAGACGATGGCGTCCCAGCCGCCCTCGGGGGCGCGAGCCGCCTCGGCCACGATGCCGGCCGGCTGCTCGGGGTCTGCCGCGCGGAACACCTCCTGGCCCGCAGCGAGTTCGCCCCCGCAGTGCGCCAGGAAGGCGCGTCGCTTGAGCGTGCCGCGGAACTGGCTGCGCGCCACCACTTCCTGGCCCGGATAGCAGCCCTTCTTGAAGTTCACGCCGCCGACCGACTCGTAATTGAGCATCTGCGGCACGAAGGCTTCGACGATCGGCTGCGTCACGGTGGCGATGCCGCTGCGCACCTCGGTCCACTGCCAGGTGGCCGGATCGAGCGCCGCCCCGGCGGGCGCGGCCGCTCCGGCGGGGCCGACCCACAGGGCCCGCGGCTGGCCGTCGGCCGGATAGAGCTGCACGCGCCAGCCGCCGTCGGCTTCGCGCAGCGTCCAGGGCGGATCGGCCGCGGAGGCCGGCTCGCCGACCAGGCCGAAGAGGGCATGCTCGCCGCTCGCGTCGCTGAGCTTCACCTTGCTGCGCAGGACGAACATCGACAGGCGCTTCAGCGTGGCCGGCAGCACGTCGCGGCTGCACACGAGCAGGATCTCGTCGGCCGCGCGCCGGAAGGCGACGAAGCTGGCCAGCATCCGCCCCTTGGCCGTGCAGAACGCGGCCAGGCGCGCCTCGGCGGGGCCGAGCAGGGCGAAGTCCTGCGTGAGCTGGCTGTGCAGGTATTTGGCCGCCTCCTCGCCGTGCGCGCGGATCACGCCCAGGTGTGGCAGGGGGGCGACGCCATTCAGGGGATGGGACATGGGTGAATTATCATGGCCCGCTGATTCCAGACGCCGGGCAAGGACGTGCGCCGCTTTTTCAACCTGCTGTTCGTGCTGGCGCTGCTGGCCGTTGCCGCCGCCGCCGCGACCGGCTGGTGGTGGATCCACCATCCCCTGCGCCTGCGCGCCGCCTCGCTCGATCTGGCGATCGAGCCGGGCACGCTGCCGCGCGGCGTGGCCCAGGCCGTGCGCGATGCCGGCGTCGACGTCGATCCGCGCCTGCTCTATGCCTGGTTCCGCCTCTCGGGCGAGGGCCCGCGGATCAAGGCCGGCAGCTACGAGCTGGAGCGCGGCATCACCCCCGAGCGCCTGCTGGACAAGCTGGCCCGCGGCGAGGAGTCGCTGCGCGCCGTGACCGTGGTGGAAGGCTGGAACTTCCGCCAGATGCGCGCCGCCCTCGCCAAGGCCGACCAGTTGCGGCCCGACACCGCCAAACTCACCGACGCGGAACTGATGACGCTGCTGGGGCGCCCCGGCGTGCACCCGGAAGGTCGCTTCTTCCCCGACACCTACACCTATTCGCGCGGCTCCAGCGACGTCAAGGTCTACCAGCGCGCCCTGCGCGCCATGGACAAGCGCCTGGCGCAGGCCTGGGCCGTGCGCTCGCCGCAATCGATCCTGAAGAATCCCGACGAGGCGCTGATCCTGGCCAGCATCGTGGAAAAGGAGACCGGCAAGGCGGCCGACCGCACGCTGATCGCCGCCGTGTTCCAGAACCGGCTCAAGGTGGGCATGCCGCTGCAGACCGATCCCACGGTGATCTACGGCCTCGGCGAACGCTTCGACGGCAACCTGCGCAAGGTCGACCTGCAGACCGACGGGCCCTACAACACCTACCTGCGCGCCGGCCTGCCGCCGACGCCGATCGCGCTGCCCGGCAAGGATTCGCTGCTGGCCGCCGTGCAGCCGGCACCAGGCAAGTTCCTCTACTTCGTGGCCCGCGGCGACGGCAGCAGCCATTTCAGCGGCTCGCTCGACGAGCACAACCAGGCCGTCAACCGCTACCAGCGCAAGCGATGAGGCGCGGACTGTTCATCTCCTTCGAAGGCATCGACGGCGCCGGCAAGTCCACCCACATCGACGCCCTGGCCGCGGCCCTGCGAGAGCGCGGCCGCACAGTGGTGCTGACGCGCGAGCCGGGCGGAACGCCGCTGGCGGAGAAGCTGCGCGCGCTGGCCCTCAACGACCCGATGGACCCGCTCACCGAGGCGCTGGTGATGTTCGCGGCCCGGCGCGACCACCTGCTGCAGGTGATCGAGCCGGCGCTGGCGCGCGGCGACGCCGTGCTGTGCGACCGCTTCACCGATGCCACCTTCGCCTACCAGGGCGCGGGCCGCGGCTTCGACCTCGAGATACTCGCGGGCCTGGAGCGCTGGGTGCAGGCCGTGCCGGCCGTGCCGCCGCCGGCAATCCGCCAGCCGGACCTGACCGTCTGGTTCGACCTCGATCCCGCGGTGGCGGCGCAGCGCCTGGCCGGCGCCCGCGTGCCGGACAAGTTCGAGTCGCAGCCGCAGGCCTTCTTCGCCCGCGTGGCGGCCGGCTATGCGGCCCGGGCGGCGGCGGATCCGGACCGCTTCCTGCGCGTGGCCGCCGACCAGTCGCGCGAAGCGGTCTGGCGCGAGCTGGAGGCCGGGCTGCAGGCGAGGGGCATCCTGTGATCGCGCCCTGGATCCGCAGCCAGCTGCGGCAGCTGCTTGCACAGAGAGGCCACGCCTGGCTGTTGCATGGACCGTCCGGGCTTGGACAGTACAACCTGGCGCTGGAGCTCTCCCAGGCCTGGCTGTGCGACCAGCCGACGCCCGAAGGCGCCTGCGGCCACTGCGGCAGCTGCCATCAGGTGCAGGTGCGCAGCCATACCGACCTGGCGGTGCTGATGCCGGAAACGGAGATGCTGGCGCGCGGCTGGCCCCTGGGCGAGAAGGCGCAGGCCGACATCGACGACAAGAAGCGCAAGCCGAGCCGGGAGATCCGCGTCGAGGCGATGCGCGACGCGATCGAATTCGCCCAGCGCACCAGTGGCCGCGGCCGCGGCAAGGTGGTGCTGGTCTATCCGGCCGACCGCATGAACGCGGTAACGGCCAACGCGCTGCTCAAGACGCTGGAGGAGCCGCCCGGCGACGTGCGCTTCGTGCTGGCCACCGAGGCGGCGCACCTGCTGCTGCCCACCATCCGCAGCCGCTGCCTCGGGCACGCCATGGCCTGGCCGGCGCCGACCGAGGCCGCGGCCTGGCTGCAGGAAGAGGGCGTGGCCGCGGCTGCCGCGCCGGTGCTGCTGCGCGCCGCCGGCGGCCGGCCGGAGGACGCGCTGCGGCTGCACCAGGCCGGCCTGGACGCCCGTGCCTGGTCGCAATGGCCCAAGGCCCTGGCCCGGGGCGAGGCCGCCGGCCTGGCCGACTGGGGCCCGGCCGACCTGGTGGAGGCGCTGCAGAAGCTCTGCCACGACCTGCTGGCGCAGCGCTGCGGCGCCGCCCCGCGCTTCTTCGAGCCCGCCGACCTGCCGCCGCCCGCCTCGGTGGAGGCGCTGACGACGTGGTGGCGCAGCCTGGCTGCGACTTCCCGCACGGTCGACCACCCCTTCAACGCCGGGTTGATGGCCGAGGACCTTGTGACGCAGGCGCGGGCGGCCCTACACTCGAGGTCAGCCCCATGAGTACGCCTTCCACGCCCCGCCCGAGCGTCATCCAGCTCGCCATCAAGGAGAAGGCGGCCCTGTATGCCGCCTACATCCCGCTGTTCTCCGACGGCGGCGTGTTCATCCCGACCACCCGCGAGTACAAGCTGGGCGACGACGTCTACGTGCTGCTGTCGCTGCCGGACGACCCGCAGCGCTACCCGGTGGCCGGCAAGGTGGCCTGGGTCACGCCCGCCCGCGCGGCGGCCAACCGCACCCAGGGCGTCGGCGTGCGCTTCCCCTCGGACGACAAGTCCAAGCTGCTGAAGGTCAAGATCGAGGAAATCCTGGGCGGCCACCTGGCCTCCGAGCGCCCGACGCAGACGATCTGAGCCTTTTGGGGCCGCGCGCTGCGCGCCGCCCGGGCCTCGTAGAATCGCTTCCTGGCCGCGCCGCGTGGTATCCCGCCCCGCGGCGCGCGCCGTTTTGGTCGTGCCATGTTCGTCGATTCCCACTGCCACCTGAGCTTTCCCGAGTTCGCGCCCCAGCTGCCCCAGATCCGCCAGGCCATGGCCGATGCGAAGGTGGACGGGGCCCTCTGCATCTGCACCACCCTGGAGGAGTTCGAGGAGGTCCATGCGCTGGCCATGCGCTACGACAACTTCTGGGCTTCCGCCGGCGTGCACCCGGACAACGAAGGCGTCACCGAGCCCACGGTGCAGAAGCTGCTGGAACTGGCCGCCCGGCCCAAGGTGCTGGGCATCGGCGAGACCGGGCTGGACTACTACCAGATGGAGGAGCGCAAGGGCGGCCGCAGCATCGCGGACCTGGAGTGGCAGCGGGAGCGCTTCCGCACCCACATCCGGGCAGCCCACCGCTGCCGCAAGCCCCTGATCATCCACACCCGCGCCGCCTCGGCCGACACGATCGCGATCCTGAAGGAAGAGGGCGAGGACGGCTCCGCCGATTCGGTCGGCGGCGTGTTCCACTGCTTCACCGAGACGGCCGAAGTGGCCCGGGCGGCGCTGGACCTGGGCTTCCACATCTCGTTTTCGGGGATCATCACCTTCAAGAATGCGGCCGACCTGCGCGAGGTGGCGCGCTTCGTGCCCGAGTCCCGGCTGCTGATCGAGACCGACAGCCCCTACCTCGCCCCGGTGCCTTACCGCGGCAAGACCAACAACCCCTCCTACGTTCCCTACGTCGCGCAGCAGATCGCCGAGCTGCGCGGCTTGAGCGTGGAGCGGGTGGGCGAGCTCACCAGCGGCAATTTCGAGGCGCTGTTCCGGCCTGAACGATCATGAGAAACTACTTCAAGTTTGTCGTTTATCTCCTTGCAGCACTTTCATTTACGCTGGCGCGGGCGGACTCGTACGGGAGCTTCTTCCAGGCCATCAAGCAGGACGACGGACCGGCCATCACCGCGCTGCTCAAGCGCGGCTTCGACCCCAACGCGCTCGACCCGAGCCGCACCCACGGGCTCTTCATCGCGGTCAAGGAAGGGTCGGTCAACGCCGCGGAGGCGCTGATCGCCTGGCCCAAGACCCAGGTGGAATGGCGCAGCCCCAAGGACGAAAGCCCGCTGATGATCGCGGCGCTCAAGGGCCAGACGGAGATCGTGCGCAAGCTGATCGCCCGCGACGCCCACGTGAACAAGCCGGGCTGGACGCCGCTGCACTATGCGGCCACCGGCGGCCACCTGGAGATCATGCAGATCCTGCTGGACGAGTACGCCTTCATCGACGCGGAGTCGCCCAACAAGTCGACGCCGCTCATGATGGCGGCCAAGTACGGCACGCCGGCGGCGGTGAAATTGCTGCTGGAGGCGGGAGCGGATCCGAAGATGCGCAACGAGCTGGGCATGTCGGCGATCGAGTTCGCGCAGCAGGGCAACCGGCGCGACTCGGCCGAGATGATTGCCGCGGCGATCCGCGCCACGCAGCCCAAAGGCAAGTGGTGACAGCCACTTGCCCCGGGAACTTCAAGTAAACACCGAGCTTACTGCGGGGTGCACCCGTTGATCAGTTCGACGCCGGCCGACATCGTGCCGGTGTCGGCGCGGCAGCGCGCCATGTCGGCGTAGTGGCCCTGGACCAGCACGCCCGGCGGGCTGTAGCGCAACGTCGCCTGGGCCTGGAAGCCCGCCGCGGGCGTGGGCTGGCAGCGCGCGGCGCGGCCTGCCAGCGCCTCGACGCGGCGGCAGAAGGCGTCGTCCGGATAGTCGAACTGGCGGATCACGTTGCCGGCGTTGTCCCGGTAGACCAGGTGCTTGCCGCCGCCCGGCGCCAGGCCGCTCTGCGTGGCGCAACCGGCCAGCAGTGCGACGGCGGCGACGACGGAAAGTCGCGTCATCAAGTGCATGGAATCTCCCAATCATCGGCCGCGGCGATTCCGCGGCGCCCATTTTTTTACAAGGGATTGGCCGTGCTGGGGGGTCGGTGTAACTGGCGGGCGTTCTTGCGTCCTTCGTTGACCCGGCTTTTTGATTGATACGATGCGTATTATGTCGAATCATCTGTGAGGCGGCCGAAGCGCACGGCGGGACAACAACGCCGGCCTCCGCCCGTGGCCTACCGAAGGCGCTCCCCCTCCTACGCCTGCAGCTCCAGCGCCCTGGCGAAGAAATCGACCGTCCCGAAGTTGCCCGACTTGAGCGCCAATGCCAGCGGACGGTCGGCTGCGCGGCACCATGGGACGCCCGGCGCAATGGTGACGCCGATGCGCAGTTGCCCGACGCCGAGGGCCGCCGTGACGGCGCCCGAGCTCTCGCCGCCGGCCACGACGAAGCGGCGCACGCCGGCATCGTGCAGGCGCCGCGCGGTGTGGGCCAGGATGCGCTCGACCCGCTCGCCGGCCTGCTGCACACCCAGCGCCTGCTGCACACGCCGCACCTCGTCGGGGCTGGCGGTCGCATAGACCAGCACCGGCCCGTCGGCCAGCCGCGGACCGGCCCAGTCCAGGGCCGCATCGGCGATCGCTTCCTCGCCGGCCGCCGCGAGCGGGTCGATGCGCCAGGCCGGCCGGCGGTCGTCCAGCCAGCGTTGCACCTGCGCATTGGTGGCCGCGGAACAGGAGCCCGAAAGAACCGCGGCCAGGCCGCCCACCGCGCCGGTGTCGCCGGCGGCGGCATCGGGCTGCAGCCAGCCCCGCGTCGCATAGGCGGCCGGCAGGCCGAGCGCCAGGCCGGAACCGGCGGTCACCAGCGGCAGGTCGGCACAGGCTTCGGCCAGGGCGAGCAGGTCCTCGTTGCGCACGGCATCGGCCACCGCCACGGCGACGCCCTCGGCGCGCAGGGCGGCCATGCGCTCGCGCACGGCCTCCGCGCCGGCACCGGTGGCCTCGTGCCCCAGCAGGCCCACGCGCAACTGCGTCTGGGCCTGCAGCACGCGCACCAGGTTGGCGTCCGTCATGGGCGTCAGGGGGTGATGCCGCATGCCCGATTCGCTCAGGAGCTGGTCGCCCACGAACAGGTGGCCTCGATAGATGGTGCGGCCGTTCTCCGGGAACGCCGGGCAGGCGATGGTGAAGTCGCCGCCGGTGCGCGCCAGCAGCGCCTGCGTGACCGGCCCGATGTTGCCCTGCGGCGTGGAATCGAAGGTGGAGCAGTACTTGAAGTAGCACTGCCGCGCGCCGGCGGCCCGCAGCCAATCCCAGGCGGCGAGCGACTGCGCGACGGCTTCGGCCGGCGCGATGGTGCGCGACTTCAGCGCGACCACCACCGCGTCGGCCTGCGGCGGCGGCTCCGCCGGCACGCCGATGACCAGCACGGTGCGCATGCCGGCGCGCACCAGCATGCTCGCGACGTCGGTCGCCCCGGTGAAGTCGTCGGCCACCACGCCGAGCGTCAAGGGTCGCTGCGTCGTCGCCATCACGCCGCCTGCCGGCGCTCGAAGCTGAGCGGATTCATGAGATCGAGTCCTGGTCGTGTTCCGTGCTGAGGATGCGATCGTAACCGCCGGCTTGCCGCTTCCCGGCGGGCGCACAGCCGCCCTGCCCGATGGCGCGCACCGCCCTGCCCGGCTCTGCGCGCCGCGCTTTGCGACAATCGGGCCTCCATGCACATCGCCACCGTCCGCCAGCGGCTGCGCGCCGCCGGCGCCGGCCCCAGTCACGAATACCGGGTCCTCCGGCTCTGGGCCAACGCGTTGCCGCAGGACAGTGGCAAGCGCCGGATCGAGGATTTCCTGCCGGCGTCGCTGCGCGCCGAACTGCCGGCGATCGAGGCCGAACTGCGCGGCCTCGCCCGCATCGCCTCGGTCCATCCCGGCGAGGACGGCGCCGAGCGCCTGCTGGTCGAACTGGCCGACGGCCAGACCGTCGAAAGCGTGCTGCTCCCGCGCGAGGGCCTGTGCATCTCCTCGCAGGTCGGCTGCGCGGTCGGCTGCCAGTTCTGCATGACGGGACGCAGCGGCCTGCTGCGCCAGCTCGGAAGCGCCGAGATGGTGGCCCAGGTGGCGCTCGCCCGCGCCCGTCGGCCGGTGAAGAAGGTGGTCTTCATGGGCATGGGCGAACCGGCCCACAACCTCGACGCGGTGCTGGAAACCATCGACTTGCTCGGCACCGCCGGCAACATCGGCCACAAGAACCTGGTGTTCTCCACGGTGGGCGATCCGCGCGTGTTCGAGCGGCTGCCGCGCGAGCGGGTCAAGCCGGCGCTGGCGCTGTCGCTGCACACCACGAAGGCGGACCTGCGCGAACGGCTGCTGCCGCGCGCCCCGCGCATGACGCCGGCTGAACTGGTGGAAGCCGCCGAAGCCTACGCGCGCGTGACCGGCTATCCGATCCAGTACCAGTGGACGCTGCTGGAAGGCGTGAACGACGGCCCGGACGAAATCGAAGGCATCGTGCGGCTCCTGACCGGCCGCTACGGCGTGCTGAACATGATCCCCTTCAACCGGGTGGACGGCATCGCCTTCCGCCGCCCGACCTGGGAACGCGCCGCGGAGATCGCCCGCACCCTGCACCGGCGCGGCATCCTGACCAAGCTGCGGCAGTCGGCGGCACAGGACGTGGAGGGCGGCTGCGGGCAGCTGCGGGCGCGCTCGATCGCCGTCGTCGCCGCGTAGGCGGCCTGTCGCCGCCCGGCAACAGCCGCCCCCCGCCTCCTGCGGGGGTCCTTGCGTGCCATCAAAAGCCCCCTTGCCCCCGGCGCGCACACTCGGCGTGTCGCCCCCGTCCGGGTCCCGCCGGCCCGCAAGAAACCGGCATGTCGCCGAAAAGCCTCCAGTTCAAAGTCAGCCTCTACCTGGCCCTGGTGCTCGGGGCGGCCATGACGCTGCTGATCGTGCTGCTGGTGCGGCAGGAGCGCGGCGAGCAGCTGCGCACGATGGTCAGGCACATGTCGCAGCTCTCCCAGGTGATCGAGCGCAGCACCCGCTACGCCATGCTGCTGGACGAGCCGGAGATCGTCGACAAGATCATCGAGGACATCGGCAAGCAGGAAGGCATCCGGCGCGTGCGCGTGCTGCGCAAGAACGGCACCATCGCGCACTCCAACGCGCCGGGCGAGGTCGGCCTGCACATCGACAAGGACGCCGAGCATTGCTCCCAGTGCCACGAGGGCGCGAAGAAGGTGCTGGGCGACGAGCCGCACGCGATCAAGTGGCGCATCTTCGAGACGCCCGACCGCCACCAGCTGCTCGGGAACATGGAGGTGATCCGCAACGAGCCTTCCTGCGCAGGCGCCGGCTGCCACGCCAGCCCGGCCAGGCAGCCCGTGCTGGGCGTGGTGGACATCACCTACTCGCTCGACGAGTTCAACCGCACGCTGACCGATCACGTCTGGAAGATGGTGATCTTCTCCATCGGCTTCGTGCTGCTGGTGGCGATCAGTGCCGGCTGGCTGCTGCGCCGCCTGATCTACCGCCCGCTGAAGGACCTGGCGCGTGGCGCCGAGCGCATCGCCGCCGGTGACTTCGACCAGCCGATCCCCGTGCGCGGGGAGGACGAATTCGGCCAGCTCGCCGAGTCCACCAACACCATGATGGTGGCCGTCAAGAAATCGCACCAGGAGCTGCAGGACTGGGTCGAGACGCTGGAGGAGAAGGTCCGCGAGCGCACGGAGGAACTGCGCCACGCCGAGGCCGAGGTGGCGCGCGGCGAGAAGCTCGCCTCGATCGGGCAACTGGCCGCCGGCATCGCGCACGAACTGAACAACCCGCTCACCGGCGTGCTGACCTTCACCTCGCTGATGCGGCAGAAGGCGCCGGCGGGCAGCCAGGACGCCGAGGACCTGGACCTGGTGATCCGCGAGACGCGCCGCTGCGCGAGCATCATCCGCCGGCTGCTGGACTTCGCGCGCGACAAGCCGCCGGAGAAGACCGAGGTCGACCTCAACGAGATCGCGCGCGAGACGGTGCGCTTCGTCGAGCGTTCGGCGGCGCTGCAGCAGGTGGAGATCGCGCTCGAGGCCGATCCCGCGCTGCCCCCGGTGCACGCCGACGGCGACCTGCTCAAGCAGGTGCTGATGAACATGCTGGTGAACGCGCAGCAGGCCATTGCCGGCCCGGGCCGCATCACGGTGCGCACGCACCTGCACGCCGCGCGCCGCCTGCCGCTGCGCTCGGCGCCCGAGCCGGTGGTGGAGATCGCCATCAGCGACACCGGCTGCGGCATCCCGCGCGAGCACCTGCAGCGCATCTTCGATCCCTTCTACACCACCAAGGAAGTCGGCAAGGGCACCGGGCTGGGCCTGTCGGTCAGCTACGGCATCGTCAAGGCGCACGGCGGCCAGATCGAGGTCGAGAGCACCGTCGGCGCCGGCACCACCTTCCGCATCTACCTGCCGGCCGCCCTGCCCGTGCAGCATCCGCACGGCACGCCGGAGACCACCGCATGAAAGCACGCATCCTGATCGTCGACGACGAGGACATCGTCCTGCGCAGCTGCACCCGCATCCTGGACGGCGACCCCTACCAGGTCGACTCGGTGCTGGACCCCTGGGAGGCGCTGCGGCGCATCGACGAGAACGGCTACGACATCGTGGTGCTGGACATCATGATGCCCAACATCGACGGCCTGCAGGTGCTGCAGCACGTGAAGGAGCGGCACCCGGACGTCGACGTGATCATGATGACCGGCCTGTCGCAGATCCAGACCGCCGTCAAGGCGATGAAGCTGGGCGCGTTCGACTACCTGCCCAAGCCCTTCGATCCCGACGAGCTCAAGATGGTGGTGGACCGCGCGATCGAACGCCAGCGCCTGCTGCGGGAGAACCGCACGCTGAAGTCGGAAGCCGGCTCGCGCTACCGCTTCGAGAACATCGTCGGCGCCAGCGCGCCCATGCAGTCGGTGTACCGCCTGATCGCGCAATGCGCACCGACCAACTGCACGGTGCTCGTCACCGGCGAGAGCGGCACCGGCAAGGAGATGGTGGCGCGCGCCATCCACTACAACAGCCTGCGCAAGGACCAGCCCTTCGTGGTGGTGGACTGCAACACGCTGTCGGAGAACCTGCTCGAAAGCGAGCTGTTCGGCCACGTGAAGGGCGCCTTCACCGGCGCGGTGGCGCACAAGCGCGGCCTGTTCGAGCTGGCCAACAACGGCACCCTGTTCCTCGACGAGCTGGGCAACATCCCGCTGCCCACCCAGGCCAAGCTGCTGCGGGTGCTGCAGGAGCACGAGTTCAAGGCGGTGGGCGACACCCGCACGCAGGCGACCAACGTGCGCCTGATCGCCGCCACCAACGCCGACCTCAAGGCGATGGTGGCCGAAGGCACCTTCCGCGAAGACCTGTACTACCGCGTCAACGTGTTCCCGATCCACGTGCCGCCGCTGCGCGAGCGGCGCGACGACATCCCTGCACTCGCCTTCCACTTCCTCAAGGCGTTCTGCCAGGAACTGGGGAGGCCGGTGCCGAAGATCTCCGACGGCGCGATGAGCCTGCTGGTGAACCACGCCTGGCCGGGCAACGTGCGCGAGCTGCAGAACGCGATCCAGCGGGCGGCCATCCTGGCTTCCGACGACATGGTGCGCCAGGCCCACCTGGCCGGCATCCTGGAAAGCGCGCCGAAGAGCGAGCTGGAAGTGCCGCGCACCGCCGAGGAATTGAAGCACGTCAAGAAGATCGCGCGCGAGAAGTCCGTGGAGGACATCGAGAAGCTGTTCGTGCAGGAGACGCTGAAGCGCAACGTGTGGAACGTCACCCGCAGCGCCGAGGCCGCGGGGATGCAGCGGGCCAACTTCCAGGCCCTGATGAAGAAGCACAACATCCGGGTGCGCGACACCGCCGGCGAGGAGTAGCCGGAGTAGCTGCAAGAAAAAAGCCCTGCCGCCGACCCCCGTCGCGGCAGGGCATGAATTCCTGGCGGCCTTACCCTATTGCGCCAGGACCCACTGGACCAGGTTCTTCACCTGGGCAGCGTCCTTCGTCGAGACGGCCTTGTGGTCTTCTTCGCTGCCGTCATCGAGCTTGACCTTCGGGCTCTTCGTCACGAACTCGATCAGCTTCGCTTCCGCGTCCGCCTTGCCCTTGTACTTGGCCGCGACCTTCTGGTAGGCCGGGCCCTTCTTGGCCTTGTCGACGGCGTGGCACTTGGTGCAGCCGTCGGCCTTCATCATCTTGAGTGCCGCGTCGTTGTCCACGCCTGCCGTGGCCGGCAGCGCGAACGCGCACAGGACGGCCGCAGCAGCCGCGCAGGTCTTGACTCTCATGGTTGCTCTCCTTCTCAGTTCACGGGTTGCGAAACGGGGTGCTCTTCTTCCACGTCCTCGTAGCCGGTCAGCATCGCCTTGATGTGCGCCGTGGGCGTGTGGCCCAGGGTGGCCAGGTAGGGATGGAAGAACAGGTAGAAGACGAAGAAGACGAAGATCAGGACGTGGACGGTGGAGACCACGCGGATGCCGCCCAGCAGGTCCACGAAGCCCTGGAAGCGCTGGATGTCCCACATCAGCAGGCCGGTGGCGAACTGCAGCGGCAGCAGGAACAGCATCAGGATCTGGTACAGCGTGCGCTGCAGCGGATTGAACTTGTGGTACGGGTCGATCCGGTGCGGGTTGTGCTCGCCGCGGAACATGCCCCAGCCGTAGTACTTCGCCTGCTCGAACGAGGCCTGGGCCAGCTTCACGATGTTGAACTCGGGGTGGTAGGCCTGGTTGCGGTCGGAGAACAGGTAGAACAGCAGCCAGATGCAGAAGTTGGCGATCAGCGCGAAGCCGACCCAGTTGTGCAGCGTGACCGCGGTGCCGAAGGCCATGAAGTCGAACAGGTCCAGGTAGCGGATCTGCACGCCCGTGGCCACCAGCACGATGAACAGGACGACGTTGGCCCAGTGCCAGAAGCGCACCGGCAGCGGATGGACATAGACCTTGCTCATGATGATCTCCTCAGTCGGTGTCGGACGTGTCGCGGGCTTCGGCGGCCTTGCGGCGCCGCGCGCTCAGCAGCTTCATGGCGAGGTGCGCGCCGGGCAGCAGCACGCCGCCGGCCACCGCCATCAGCAGCAGCACGTCGAGGATCTGGATGCGGGTACCGCCGATCGCGTAGAAGCCGCTCACGGAGCCGATCGATTCGACGGAATTCAGGATGCCCTGGGTGGCGCCCTTGCGCACCGGGCGGCCGTCGGCGCCGATCATGCTGACGGTCACGGCCTGGAAGGCGGCGGCGCCGCGCTTGTGGCAGGTGGCGCAGTCCTTCACCGCCTGGCCCTTGATCGCCAGCGCGTGGGCTTCGACGCCGGTCTGCACTTCGAGGCGGCCGCGCACGAAGGACTTGCTGTCGCCGCCGTTGCCGCGGCTCAGGTCCTGCAGCAGGCTCCAGAGGGCCCGGCCGTCCAGGCCGCCGGTGCTGGCGGAAGACGTGCTCACCAGCTGCACGAACTGCGGCACGCCCACCTGTTCGGCGGCCTGCTTCGATTCGCCCTGGGCCTCGTGGATGCGCAGGTCGACGCGGCGCGCCGCATTGGGCGTATGGCAGGCCGCGCAGGACACGGCTTCGAGGTGCCGGCCGGCATTGGGGAGCCACTTCGCATGGCTGGTGGCGGTCTCCTTGTGGCAGGACAGGCACTGGCCGCGCAGGTGGTCGCCGACGGTGGCGGCCTTCACGTCGTGGGTGCGATGGCAGTCCTTGCACTCGAGGTTCTCGCCGTCGGTGCCGTGCACGCTGGCCGTGAGCGCGTCCGAGATCTTCTCGTGGCACTGCTGGCACTTGGCGTTGTCGGCCGCGTTGGCTTCCTTCATCGACCGCGTCGCGTGCGGGTTGTGGCAGTCGGCGCACAGCGGTGCCTTGGCGCTGCCGGCCTTCACCAGCGCCCAGTGCACGCTGTCGTCGTACTTCTTCATGGTCTTCTGGTGGCAGTCGCGGCAGGTCTCGGTGGACTCCACCGCGTGGCTGCGCTTGCTGGCCAGCTTCTGCTCGCTGCCCGGCTTGCCGTGCGTGTCGGTGTCGATCTGCGAGTGGCAGCCTTCGCAGCCTTCGCGGGCATGCCTGGAATTCGCGAAGGCGTCGGGGGCGATGTAGAGCGACAGGGTCTCGCCGTTGGCCAGGGTCTTGCGGGCGCCCGGCTTGGCATGGCAGTCCAGGCAGGCCTGGTCTTCCTTCGAAAGCTTCGCGTCGGCCGGGTCGGCGGCGTGCGCCGGCCCCAGCACCAGGTTGAAAACCAGTGCCAGGGCCGCGGCCGCGAAGGCGACGAGCGGGGGTCGGTGGCTGCGTGTCATGTTCTTCTCCGTCGGGGCGTGTGCGTCGCGCCTTTCAGCTGGCCCGCACGAACACGGACTTGGCTGCCATCCAGGCCAGGGCGGCGAGGCCGGCGAAGGGCGCCAGCACGATCCACGCGAGGCCGAGGAAGGGAGCGGCCACGATGCCGGCGGCGACCTTGGCCGCACCGCCGATGCCGCGGTTCTCGGGTTCCGCCGCGATCGGCGCCATGGGTTCGATGACGGCGGCGGCTTCGACGATGGCGGGCTCGGCAGGTGCCGTCGGTGCGGCCGCAGCCGCTTCGGCGGCTTCACCCTCGCTCTTGCCCTTGATCGCCACCCAGGCCAGCATCCCGAGGCCGACGAAGGGCAGCAGCACCGCGTACAGCAGGCCGATGAAGGGCGCCGCGAGGAACAGCGCCATGTTGCGCAGCATCCGCAGCGGGCCGCCCTGGGCGGGCGCCTCGGCGGCGGGCACCGCGGAGGCCGGCATGGCGGTGGGGCTGACCGCCAGGTCCGGTTCCTCGCGCGGCGCCGCCTGACCTTCGGGCACGGTGCGCACGGCCTTCTCGGCGCTGTCCTCGATCATCTCGGGCGACAGCGGCTTGTGCAGGAATTCGCTCACGCCGGCGGCGCGGGCGCGCGCCTCGCTGGCCGGCGAGCCGTAGCCCGTGACGATGACCACGGGCGTCCAGGGTTGGGCGGCGCGGATCTTCTCGGCCACCTGCAGCCCGTCGATGCCGGGCATGCGCAGGTCGGTGAAGACCGCGTCGAACTTCTCGGTGTTCAGCCGCTCGAGGGCTTCCTGCCCGTTTTCGGCCGCGACCACCAGGTAGCCCTTGCCGGAGAGGACGCGCTTGAAGCTCGCTCCCACCACCGGATCGTCGTCGACGACGAGAAGTCTGCGCAGTGCTGTCATGATGTTCCCCTAATGAATCGGGTTTGACGGAAACCCGGCCGCTACAGGAGCTCTGTTTTCCTGATTCGTTTCGGCCGCACGCTCGGCGTGCAGGGCCCAGTGCTTGTGCAACATGGCTGCGTTGGCCGCGGCGATCACCTGGGCCGGCCCCACGGGCTTGGTCAGGTAGTCGTAGGCCCCGAGCGAGACGGCTTCCTTGGCGGAAGCGAGGGTGGGATAGCCGGTGATGATGATCACCTCGCTGTCCGGCCAGCGCGCCTTGAGCTCGCGCAGCACCTCCAGTCCGTCCATGCCCGGCATGCGCAGGTCCAGCAGCACGAGGTCGAACGCCTGTTCTTCCATCGCCTGCGCGACCTGCTCCCAGGTCCAGACCGCCTTCACCTGGCAGTCGGCGCCGGCCAGGATGCGCATGTAGCTGAGGCGGACGACTTCTTCGTCATCGACGATCAGGATCCTGGCGGCGGGTTTCATGATCTTCGGCTGTTGGTCTTGCTTGCCTCGTACTGAGCATCAGCCGTGCCACACCGCGCGAACCGTGCTTTCTCCTTTGGCGACAAGCACTTGCGCGATCCGCTCCGGATCGCGCGGAGCCGCGAAGTACATCGGCGACATGCACCCCCGCCGAGGCGCGGCGCGGATCTGCAATGGAATCAACGAGTTGCAGTGCAGCAAGGGTGCAGCGCGCGCACATGCACCTCGGGATCGACCCTGAGGCCGGCGCAAGCCTTGAGGCACGTCAACATGCGCCCGGCGCGCGCGCTGTTTACTGCCACGCGCAGCCGACAAGAAAGACAAAGCAGGAGACAAAGTCCCCCCGTGCCCGCAGCTGCGGGCCTCGCCGTGCCCTGCTGCGGGCCGGAACACCGCCTCGCGTGGAGAGAGTGCACCATGGTCCGCATCGCGACAGATACCGAAGCCGCGTCCTCCTGCTGCGCCAACGCGCCCACGCAGTGGCATTGCCCCGACTGCGGCAGGATCAGCCAGGGCTTCGCCTTCCCCTACGGCCTGTGCCCGCATTGCGGCGGCCGCATGGCGCTGCTGCATGAGCCGCGGCGGCTCGGACCCGATCGCGCGGCGCAGGACGCAGTGCGGCTCGCCTTCGAGATCGAGCTGGGCGGACGCGCCTTCTACCAGCGCGCCGCGGCGGAATGCGCCGACGACGAACTGCGCGAGCTGTTCGCGCGCTTCGCCGTGATGGAAGGCGGCCACATGGAGGCGCTCAGCGACCGCTACCGCGTCGAGGTGCCGGAGCCCTCGCCCAGCTTCCGGCTGGAGCTCGCGGCGGTGTTCGCCCACGTGGAGCACCGGCCCGAGGATCCCGACAACCTGTTCCGCATCGCCATCGCGCTGGAGGAGCGCGCGGCGGCCTTCTTCCGCATGCGCGCGGCGATCGCGCCGGCCGGCTCCTCGGAGCAGCGCCTGTACCTGGAGCTCGGCGCCGAGGAACGCGAGCACGCCGACCTGCTGGCGAAGGCCTACGAGGAATGGCGCGCGCGCCGCTCCCCGCCCGCGACGCAGCCGCCGCCGCAAGCGCCCGCACCCCAGGCCGTGCAGCAGCTCAATGCGGCGGCCCTGCTGCTCGCGCAGGGCGACGACGCGCAGGTCGCCCTCGTTTGCGGCGAGCAGCAGCTCACGTATGCGCAGCTGCGCGATCGTGTCGCGCGCGCGGCCGGTGCGTGGAACGCGCGCGGGCTGCGCCCCGGCGACCGGGTGGCGGTGAAGCTGCCGGACGGCATCGACTGGGTGGTGGCCTTCCTCGGCACGATCTGGGCCGGCGGCGTCGCGGTGGCGGTGAATCCGCAGATCCCCGCGCCGGAATGGAGCTACATCCTCGACGAGGCGGGCTTCACCATCATCCTGGCCGAACACGCCGACGACACGCCGGCGCCGTGGAACAGCCGCGTGGTCCTGCTGGAGCCGGGCCGCGGCGAGGTGACGGCCGCCGAGCCGGTGCCCGCGCAGTCCGCCGACGAGGAGACGCCCGCGTTCTGGTGCCATTCCTCCGGCACCTCCGGCAAGCCCAAGGCCGTCGTGCACAGTCACCGCTTCGCGCTGGAGATCGAGCGCGTCTCGCGCGAGCGCCTGGGCATCACGGCGGCCGACCGCCTGTTCGCCACCTCGCGCCTGTTCTTCTCCTATCCGCAGACCAACAGCCTGTTCGCCGGCCTGAAGATCGGCGCCACCGTGATCCTCGATCCGCAATGGCCGACGGCGGCGTCCGCGGCCGCGACGGTGGAGCGGCAGCAGCCCACGGTGTTCTTCAGCGTGCCCTCGCTGTACCGCAACCTGCTGCATGCGGGCCTGGCGCCGGCGCTCGCCGTGGCGGGCGTGCGCAAGTGCGTGTCGGCCGGTGAAACGCTGCCGGCGAGCCTGCGCGAAGCGTGGCACAAGGCCACCGGCCTGCCCATGACCGACGGCTATGGCGCCTCGGAGACGCTGGTGCTGGTGCTGACCGCCAAGGACGGCGACGACGGCCTGCAGCCCTCCCCCGGGGTCGAAGTGCATCCGCTCGATCCGGAGGCGGCCGTCGCGGGCCTGCCGACGCGATTGAGCTTCCACGTCTCGACGCTCGCGCGCGGCTACCTCGATCGCCCGGCGGCGCAGGCCCAGGCCTTCCGCGGCGGCGCCTTCTGTCCGGCCGACCTCTTCGTGCACACGCAGGGCGGCGGCTGGCGCTTCGCCGGCCGCGAGGATTCGCTGGTCAAGATCCGCGGCCGCTGGGTCAACCTGGTGGAACTGGAGGAGAAGCTCGCCCAAGGCATCCCCGGCCTGCTCGAGGCGGCGGTGGTGTGCGTGCCGGACGAGGACGGCGTCGACTCGGTGGTGCTGTTCTACGCCGCCAAGCCGGGCGAAGCCGCCGGCGTCGAGCAGGCGCTGCGCGAACGCACGTGCGCCTTGCGCCCGCACGAGCGGCCGCGCTCCTTCCACGAGATCCCCGCGCTGCCGCGCACGGCCACCGGCAAGCTGCTGCGACGCAAGCTGGCCGACGCGTTCGTGAACGGCGTGGCGGCGGCTTGATCCTTTAGCGCTCGACCTTCAGGATCGCCAGCTTCGCGCCGGCGGGCAGCGCGGCCTGCAGCGCCAGCACGGCGGCCTGGGCCGACTGCTGCTTCGGATCGAGCACGAAGGAGACGGCCGAGGGCTGCGCCGACACGCGCACGCTGCGCGCATCGACGCCGCGCACCCGCGCCGCCGCCTTGCGCGCGCGCTGCACGTCGGCCAGGCCGGCCACCTCGCAATACACCACCACCCGCCCGCGCGCGAGCGCCTCGCGCACCGACGCGTGGTCGTAGGTGGCCGCGATCTTGTCTTCGGCGCACACGCCGCACGCGAACGCGGGCGAGGCCAGGGCCACCAGCAGGGCGGCGGCGAAGGGAGCGGGGGACATGGCAGCCTCCCGGGTTCTCACCGCCGCGGCGCCGAGGCGCCGCCCGGCGTCGCGGGCGCAGTGGTGGCGCCGGGCGTCGCCGGCGTGGTCGGCGCGATGGGTGGCGTCGGCGCGGCCGTGCCGCCGGGGGCGGCCGGCACCGAAGC
>NZ_DASSVG010000446.1:0-4922 GCF_035706265.1 Ramlibacter sp.
AAGTTGCAGCGGCCGCCGCCGGAGATGCGGATCTTCTCGGCGATCTTTTCCGCATGGTCCAGCAGCAGCACCCGCACGCCGCGCTGGCCGGCCACGCCGGCGCAGAAGAGGCCGGCGGCCCCGGCGCCGATCACGACGGCATCGAAGAAAGGGGGCGGCGTCGTGTCCGTCATCGCGGCGGATTATCCGGGTGCGCCGGAGGTGGACTGGATTTGGGCCGCTGTTCGACCGATTGCATTCCTCTTCTTCAACTTACGATTTGTTTCATTCGAACTGTGATGGAGAAGGGAATGCCCATGTGGAAAGCCTCGATGTTGCTGCTGGCCCTGGTGGGCGCCGCAGCGGGTGCGGCCCAGGCCGGCACCTACGAAACCCAGCAGCTGTCGGATTGCCCGGGCATCAGCGCCGGCGCCCTGCGCGACGAAGTCCGCAAGGTCGGTTCCGCCGCGGGCCTGGACCTGCCCAAGGACATGGCGCTGCGAACGGAGTTGCACTGCAGCGCGGACGCCAAGGGCCGCTTCGTCTACACGGTGCGCGCCGCGATCGAGAAGCAGCTGGCCGACGGCGAGATCCTGCGCTGGGCGCCGGTGGCGCAGCTCACCGGCTTCGGCACCGCCGCCGGCAGCAGCGCGGTGCTGCGCCAGGTGGGTTTCACGGTGCGCGACGTGATCCGGCAGGAGCCCTGAGGCAGCGGTCGTCCTCGCGCCTGCGCGGGGACGACTTCAGGCCGCGGCGGCCTGTCCGGCGAGCACGATCGACAGGTGGGCCTGCTGCAGCGTGCACTCGCGCGCGTCCTGCATCACGGTGCGGGCGATCGGCAGGTCGTGCAGCCGGAATCCGCACAGCACGAAGTTGCTGGTGGCGAGCTTGACCACTTCCCCCATCGACATCGCGAGCAGCAGGTCCGCCGTCTCGGCCCCGATGCCCAGGCGCAGCATCGCCGCCGCGCGGTCCTCCCGCAGCAGCTTCTGGGCGAGCAGCATGTAGGTGAGGTTCAGATCCGCGATTTCCCTGGAAGCGTCCGCCGATGGCATGCCTGTCTCCTGGGGCTCCCAACGCCCCTTTGTCTTGCGGCGCGATTGTGACAGTGTGTTACCTGGATCCGGGGCGCGGAAGGGCATTGCCGGATGGGAGGCGCCGGTGCCCGGACGGGTGGAGCGCGCCGTGCACCGCGCGCCACGCCGCTCAGGTCAAGGCCGGCTGCGGCTTCTTCTTGCCGGCGCGCGCCGGCGGGCGGCACAGCACGCAGACGTAATCGCGCTGGTCGTCGTGGGCATGGGCCACGAAGCGGCCGGTGCAACGGGTGCAGGTGGCCAGATCCAGCATGCCGCTGTCGAAGAAGCGCACCAGCGTGGAGGCGCGGGTGAAATCGAGCACCGGCTCGTCGCCGTGCAGCTCCAGCTGCTGCTGGTACATGCGGAAGGCCTTGATCAGCGCCTCCAGCCGGCCTTCGGCCAGCGGCAGCATGTGCAGGTAGAAGTTGTAGAACAGGGAGGCGTGGATGTTCGCCATCCACGTCATGTACCAGTCGGTGGAGAAGGGCAGCAGGCCCTTGGGCGGCGAGGCGCCGCGGATCTCCTTGTACAGGCGCACCAGCCGGTCGCGGCTGAGGCCCACCTCCGCCTCCAGGAACTGCAGCCGGGCGCCCAGTTCGATCAGCGTCACCGCGAGCTGCACCTCGCGCGCTTCCTGCAACACACTCTTCTGGGCCATCGGGCCGGTATTGTCGCCGTGCCCCCGGCCCTTCCCGAGCCGCCCGGCGCGCCGGGCGTGCCGGCCGGCGCCCGGGTTTCGCGCTCGCTTACTTGTAGACGCCGCCGCAGACGACGTAGTCGTCCAGGCGCTCGCAGTAGGCCGTCTTCGGCTCGATCTTCTTGCTCACCGGGTTGACGAACTTGTAGTCGGTGTAGAAGGTGGCCTTGGTCTTGCCCAGCTCGACGCGCTCCTTGATGTACTCCTTGCCGTCGATGTCCTTCATGTCGATGAAGTTCTTGCCGACCATCTTCTCGTTGGTGCCGTGCGCCACGCAGGTGCCATCGAGCTTGTGCGCGGCCAGGTACAGGTCGCGGTCGTGGAACTCCTTGCTGTCGCGGCGGGTGATCTCGGCGAAGCCCTTCTCCTTGCCGTTGGCCTTGATGTAGGCCACGCCCTTCTTCACCATCGCCTCGGCTTCCTTGGCCGTGGCGGCACCTTCCGCCCATGCCGCGCCCATGCCCAGCATCGCCGCCAGCGCCACGATCACCGTCTTCCTTGCCTGCATCGCTCCGTCCTCTGAATGTTGAATTGAAATGAGTGGGTGCGCCGATTCTGGCCGAGCCGCGGCGGCACCGATGCGGTGAACAAAGGGCGGATTCCGCGGCACATCCTCTGATCGGGCCCGTGCGGGCCCGGGATGGCCAGGAAATCGACTTAACGCCGGTGTGGCGCGGATGCCGAATCTTCAGGCGGCCCGCGCCGCCGTCACCGCCTCGGCGGCCAGGGCGACGCCGCGGATCACGTCACCCACCACGATCACGGCGGGACTGGCGAGCCCCTCGCGCGCGATGGTGGCGGCGAGCTCGCCCAGCGTGGTGACCGCGTGGCGCTGGTCCGGCAGCGAGGCGCGCTGCACGATCGCTGCCGGCGTGTGCGCGGGCAGGCCCGCCAGCAGTTGCTGCTGGATGTGGGCGGCGCCGCTCATGCCCATGTAGATCACCAGCGTGAGGTGCGCCTCCCGCGCCGCGGCGGCCAGGCCCTGCCACTCGGGCGGGCATGCACCGCTTCGGGCATGGCCGGTCAGGAACACCACGCCCTGTGCATGTTCCCGGTGCGTGAGCGGCACGCCCAGCGAGGTGACGGCGGCCAGGCCGGCCGTGATGCCGTTGACCACTTCCACCGCGATGCCCGCGGCGCGCAGGTGCTCGGCCTCCTCGCCGCCACGGCCGAAGATGAACGGGTCGCCGCCCTTCAGGCGCACCACGTTCTCGCCTTCGCGCGCGGCCATCACCATCAGCTTCTCGATGAAGGCCTGCGGCGTGCTGTGGCAGCCGCCGCGCTTGCCCACGCGCACGATGCGCGCGTGCGGCGGCGCGAAGGCGACGATCTCGGGATTCACGAGGTCGTCCACCAGCAGCACGGTGGCGGCCTGGATCGCCTTCAGCGCCTTGAGCGTCAGCAGTTCCGGATCGCCGGGGCCGGCGCCCACGAGGGTGACTTTGCCTGTGTTCATGCCAGGGCGAGGTGCAAGATGTGTTCCACCTGCAGCGCGATGGATTCGGGCACCGGCTTGCGCCCGGCGAGCACGTCGCGGATGTAGGCCGCAGTGGTCTCGGGGTCCACCTCTTTCGGCAGCGCGGGCAGGTCGGTCAGCGTGCCCTGGCGGCCGGGCTCCAGCGTCATCCGCTGTCCCTGGCGAAAGCCCTCCATCTGCGGCAGGCGGCGCGCGTCGGCCACCGCCTCGCCCTCGGTGCCGCGCAGCAGCAGCGCTGTCGCGCC
Source organism: Ramlibacter sp. (assembly GCF_035706265.1). GTDB lineage: Bacteria > Pseudomonadota > Gammaproteobacteria > Burkholderiales > Burkholderiaceae_C > Ramlibacter. The sequence continues at coordinate 3,475 of NZ_DASSVG010000446.1, forward strand.
GATGCGCTCGAACACAGCGCCCATGGAAGCGGCGTATTCGGGGTGGGTGTAGCTGCTGACGATCACCGCCGCACCAAGGCAGGGATTCATCAGCTTCACCAGGCTGTGGGCGCTGTTGCGCAGGCCGATGGCACGGCGCGCATCCAGCAGGCGCTTCAATCCGGAGTGCAGCACTTCGGTGGGCACGAAGGCGAGCTGGCCGTCGCGCAGCACGGGCGCGGCGCCGCTGGGTTCGATGTCCAGCGCCTCCAGCACGTCGCGCACGAAGACGCGGCTCGACTCGGTGGCGGCGCCGTGGATCAGCACGGGCAGGCCGCGCCGCGCGACCAGGCCGGCCAGCAGGGGCGTGAGCACCGGCAGCCGGCGCGCCCCGTTGTAGCTGGGCAGCACGACCACCGGCTTGCCGCTGGCCGAGGCGGCGCGCTGCAGCCGCGCATGGGTGGCATCGAGGAAGCCGCACATCTCTTCCGGCGTCTCGCCCTTCACGCGCATGGCGATGCAGAAGGCGCCGATCTCCAGGTCGGTCACGTCGCCGTCGAGGATCTGGCCGAACAGGTCCGCCGCCTGCTCGCGCGCGAGCGAACGCGCGCCCTGCTTGCCGCGGCCGATTTCCTTGAGGTACTGCGCAATGCCCACGCGCCATTGTCACAGAGGGTTGATGACCGCCAGCTATAAGCTGATTCCGCGCGAACGCAGTCGCCGCGCAGGCGCCAGCAGATCCGCCGCCGCGCGGGGTCAACCCTGATGGCGCCCCGCAGGCCCGCTGGCACACTGCGCCGCGAAAGGGGCTTCGCATGATGCACCTGCCTGGGGCTGCCGCGTTCGCGCTGGCCGCGACCTGCGCCGCCGCCGCGGCGGCGCAGCCGGCCTACCCGCACCAGCGCGTGACGCTGGTGACGCATTCCAGCCCCGGCGGCGGCAGCGATGTCTTCCTGCGCGAACTGGCGCGCCATCTCGGCCCCGCGCTGGGCGTCAACTTCGCGGTGGAGAACGTCACCGGCGGCAGCGGCGCCAAGGCCATGGCGATGGTGGCGCGCGCCAAGCCGGATGGCAGCGTGTTCTACGCCACCACGCCCACCTACATCCAGACCACGCTGCTGTCCAAGCCCGAGGTGGGCTACACGGCGCTGGAACCGGTGGCGATCGTGTTCGAGGACCCGGAGGTGATCTTCACGCGCGCCGACGCGCCGTTCCGCACGCTCACGGACGTAATCGAGCACGCGCGCCGCAATCCCGGCAAGGCGCGCTGGGGCGCGGCCAATCCAACTTCACTCGAACGGATCGCGCTGGAACGCATGTCGCGCAAGATGAACGTGAAGGTGCCCGTGGTTCCGCACGAAGGCGGCGGCGACATGATGATCAACGTGCTGAACGGCACGCTGGACATCGGCGTCGGCGAAGTCGAGGAACTGAAGGGCCAGTCGCAGTCGGGCAAGGTGCGCATCCTC
>NZ_DASSVG010000447.1:0-15082 GCF_035706265.1 Ramlibacter sp.
GCGAGCCGCAGCGCCACCTCGGCCTCGATCAGGCGCAGGTTGAAGTGCGCGGTGACGGCGCTCGCCGGGCTCTCCCACACCCGCCGCGGGGGCAGCGGCGCGTGCGTGAGCACGGCCTCGCGCGAGGGCCCGCCCGACTTCCAGTGCAGCGGCACGGGGCGATCGAACCAGCCCGCTTCGGCGGCGACGCGCTCCTGCACCGCATAGGCGTCCTGCGCGTCGCGCAGCAGGCCGGCCAGCGGCGCGGCTTCCACCGTGGTGTCGCCGCGCCAGGCGCCCAGCAGCGCCTCGGCAACCTTTGCGACGCCGCTCACTTCCTGGCCGCCGCCTCGCGGTTGGCATGCAGGCGCGTGTCCACCAGGTCCACGATGCGGTCGATCACCGGATGGCGCAGGCCCAGCTGGCGCGCGACGAGTTGCACCAGCTTGTCGGCGCGCTCGATGTAGGGCGCGCCGTTCTGCAGGGCGCGGGCGGCCGAGGCCGGACGCGTCAGGCTCTGGGCGGCGGCGGCGTACTTCTCGAACGGCACCAGGTCCTCGGGGCGCGAGCCCAGGCGCACGCACAGGTCGAACACGAAGTTGTAGACCGAGCGCGATTCCTCGATGTTGGTGTGCACCGCCTCCTGCGCCGTGCGCATGCCGTCGGACGTGATGCAGCGGTAGTTGCCGGCCAGCAGCATCGACCACTTGGCCAGCGGCACGAAGATCGAATCGGAGACGCGCAGCTTCACCGGCAGCTCGATCGGGCCTTCCGGCGCCGGGAAGCGCACGGCGTCGATGTCGGCCTCCAGCTCGCGCAGGATCTGCGTGTGGGCCTCGTTGTCGAAGCGCGCGGCCTTGAAGTTGGTGGGCAGCGTGACCTGCAGCACGTTGACCTTCTCGTCCGGCGGGCGCACCGCCTGCGGGTCGGGGCTGCACAGGGTGAGCGTGCGCGGATCGAATTCGTCCCAGACGCTGGCGTCGGTGTAGGCCGGCTTCAGCGCGTTGGCGTCCAGGCCGGGAATGCGCTTCAGGTAGGGCAGCGGCGGCATGTTCATGATCGACATGCAGGGCACGCGCGAGCGCGCCACCGCGGCCAGCAGCTCGCGCACGCCGGGCGAGCGGTACTGCGGCTCCTGCATGGCCAGGCCGATCAGGTCGTAGTCGGCGGGGTTCACCTCCGAGGTGCCGGCGGCGGACACCTTGCCGGGCAGCTGGCGCGAATCGATCACGACCTGTTCGCTGCGGCCCTTCACGGGCATGCGGACGCGGAAGCCTTCGGTGTTGATCAGGTCGGCTTCGGCCGGCAGGCAGACCAGCTTCACCTCGTGGCCGGCGAACAGCAGCTTGGAGGCGAGCAGCGAGCCGTAGGAGGCGCCGAGGATCAGGATCTTGCGTTGGGTCGACATGGAGTCGTCTCCTCTTGTGGATTTCACGATGTGGCGTTCACGCCCGAGATATGGAAGCGTACGCCAGCGACTCGACCGTGCCAAGGCGAAATGCTTTTGACCGAAAGCGATGGACTCGCTGCGGCGCAGCAATCGCTACAGCGCGGGCCAGCGGTCGGCCCAGGGCCAGGCCTCCTCGTAGGCCGCACCGAGGTCCAGCAAGGCCTCGTCGGCGCCGTAGGGGCCCACCAGCTGCATGCCGATCGGCAAGCCTTCGGCCGACGGCGCGCAGGGCAGCGCCAGCGCCGGCAGGCCGGCGGCATTCACCCAGCCGGTGTAGACGGCGTGGCCGCGGGGCCCGACGTCCTGGCCCGCGATGCGGGGCGGGTAGGCGTCCTCCGCCGGCCAGGGCAGCGCCGCCGCCGAGGGCAGCACGATCACGTCGACCTCGCGGAACAGGTCCGCGCTGGCGCGGCGCAGGCGCTTCACCTGCTCGAGGATCTGCCACAGGCGCGCGGCGGGGATGTTGCGACCCTGCGCCGCCATGTCCAGGTATTTGGGCGACGCCTGGCGCGCCCAGTCGGGATGCTGCGCGAACAGGTGGGCGAGCCCGGCCTGCCCGATCTGCGGCCAGGCCTCGGCATAGAAGTCCAGGTCCAGCGGCAGCGCGCCTTCGCGCACCTCGTGCCCGAGCGCGCCGAGGCACTGCACGGCCTGCCGCACGCTGGCCGCGATCTGCGGATCGAGCGGCGCGGCGCCGAAGCGTTCGACATACAGGATGCGCAGGCTCCGGGCCGGGCGCGGTTCCGCCGCGGCCCGGGCGGCCGCCAGCGAGGAGCGGTCCACCGCCGCCGGCCCGCGCATGATCTCGAACAGCAGCCGTGCGTCGGCCACGGTGCGGGCCAGCGGCCCGATCACCTCGAAATCCAGCAGCAGGCTGGGCAGCACGTGTTCGCGCGGCACGGCCGAAAGGCTCGGCTTGAGCCCCACGAGCCCCGTGTGCGACGCCGGGCGGCGGATCGAGCCGCCGCCGTCCTGCCCGATCGCCAGCGGCGCGATGCCGGCTGCCACCGCGGCGACCGCGCCGCCGCTGGAGCCGCCGGGCGTGAGTGCCAGGTTCCAGGGGTTGCGCGTGACGCCGAAGACGGGATTGGCCGTGTAGCCTTCCAGCGCGAACTCCGGCACGTTGGTCTTGCCGATGATCAGCGCGCCGGCGGCGCGGGCGCGCGCGACGGCGAGCTCGTCCTGCCCGGTGGCATGGGTGCGCAGCGCCGGGCAGCCCCAGGTGGTGGGCAGGTCGCGGGTGTAGTGGCTGTCCTTCACCGACAGCGGGATGCCGTCCAGGGGCGTCAGCGGTGCGCCGCGGGCGAAGCGCTCGCTGGCCGCCCGCGCTTCCTCCATGAACGGGCCGTCGCGGCGCGCCACCACGGCGTTCAGCTTCGGGTTCACCGCCTCCAGCCGCGCCAGGCAGGCCTGCGCCACCGCCAGCGGCGTCAGGCTGCCTTCGCGGTAGCGGCGCTGCAGCTCGGTGGCGCCCAGGCGCCAGGGTTCCTGCGGGACCGCCATCACATGTGGGCCGGCAGCCAGGTCACCAGCTGCGGCGCGAACATCAGCAGGATCGTGAACAGGATCATGATCACGGCATAGGGCAGCGCGCCCCAGATCGCGTCCTCGATGCCGCCCTTGTCGGGGCGGATGCCGTGCACCACGAACAGGTTCATGCCCACCGGCGGCGTGATCAGGCCCAGCTCGCACATCAGCACGATGAAGATGCCGAACCAGATCGGGTCCACGCCCAGCGCGGTGGCGATCGGGTAGGTGATCGGGATGGTCGCCACCTGCATCGAGAGCACGTCCATGAACATGCCGAGGACCAGGTAGAACGCGATCAGCGCCAGCAGCAGCCCGGTGGCCGACAGGCCCAGGCCCGCCACCCACTTGGTCATCGCCTCGGCCACGCCGGTCAGGCTGATGGCCAGGTTCAGGATGAACGCCGCCGTGATGATCAGGAGGATCATGCCGCTGATGCGCGCGGTGGAGACGAAGCAGGTCTTGAGCAGGTCCAGCGTCAGCTTGCCGGAGGTGGCGGTGAAGAACAGCGCCGCCACCACGCCCAGCGCCGCGCTTTCGGTGGCGGTGGCGATGCCGAAGTAGAGGCTGCCCATCACGATGCCGAACACCACCATCGGCGGCACCAGGTAGCGCAGCGTGCGGATGCGCTCGGCCAGCGGCACCTTGGCCTCGCGCTTCACTTCTCCGCTCATGACGCTCTGGCACCAGATCCAGAGCATGAAGCAGCCGGTGAGCAGCAGGCCGGGAACGATGCCGGCGATGAACAGCTTGCCGATCGAGTTGTTGGTGAGCGACCCGTACACGATCATGTTGACGGAGGGCGGGATCAGGATGCCCAGCGTGCCGCCGGCGGCCAGCGTGCCGAGCGAATGCCGCATGGAATAGCCGCGCTTCATCAGGGATGGCAGGGCGACGGTGCCCACGGTGGCGGCCGTCGCCACCGAGGAACCGGAGGTGGCGGCGAAGAGGGCGCAGCTGCCGATGTTGGTGTGCAGCAGGCCGCCGGGCAGCCGCCCCAGCCAGGCGGACAGGGCCACGTACATGCGGTCGGCGATGCCGGAGCGCAGCAGCAGCTCACCGAGCAGCACGAACAGCGGGATGCAGGTGAGCAGGTTGTCGTTCTGCACGCCCCACACCACCGGCGCGATGGAATCCATGAAAGGCACGCCGTAGGCGGCGATGCCGCCCACGATGCCCACCAGAGCCATCGACACGGCGATCGGCATGCCCACCAGCATCATGCCCAGCATCGCGAAGAACGCGAGCGTGACGATTCCGACGCTCATGGCTGGCCTCCTTCGGCGGCCTGGCGCTGCGCCAGGTCGTCCAGTTCTTCCTTCAGTTCTTCCTTCGCGCTGCGCGGATGGAAGTCCGTGTTGAGCGTGGCGATGCGCCCGGCGAACAGCAGGCCGGTGGCGCGCAGCGCGTAGCCGCCCGCCACCAACGCGAAGATCACGAGGCCGGCGTACCAGACGCTTTGCGGGATGATCAGCGGCGTGGCCCAGGGCGTCTGCGCGGTGCTGCGGTATTGCAGCGTGTCGCCGATCACCTTGAACGCGACCCAGGCGATGAACACGCCGAAGGCGGCCAGCGAGAGCGCCGCGAACCAGTTCATGAAGGCCTGCACGCGACGCGGCAGGAGCTCGTGGAACACGTCGACGCGGATGTGCGCGCGGCCCATCAGGGCCAGGCTGAAGGCGAGCGTGGAGCCGACCGCCAGCGCATAGCCGCCCAGTTCGTCGGCGCCCTGCAGCGAGACGTTGAACAGCTTGCGCGAGAGCGTCTCCACCGTCACCACCAGGGCGAGGCCGAGGAAGATCATGCCGAAGACGCTGGCGAGCACCGTCTCCACGTGGTCCTTGAAGGAAGCGGCCGGCGCCCCGGCCGCCGCGCCCGCGCCGGGCGGCGCGAGCAGTTCGTCGCGGTCGAGCGCGGTGTTCACTTGATCCCCAGCAGCGGAGCGACCGTCGCCTTCCACTTCTGCGAGCAGCCGGGATTGGACCTGTCGCACACCTCGGCCCAGGCCGGCAGCGACACCTTGGTGACGGCGCTGCGGATCAGGTCGCCGTCGGCCGGCGTGACGGGCACGTTCACCAGCTTGAACTTCTTGCCGGTGGTGCAGGGGTCCTTGCCGGAGTTGCAGTTCAGCGCGTCCTGGAACAGCTCCTCGGAGTACTTCCAGATCTCGTCGGTGAGGCCCTCGAAGGCGGTCTTCAGCTTGGCCTGCTGGTCCGGCTTGAGGCTGTTCCAGGACTTGAGCGAGATCGCGTAGCCGTTCAGCGCCATCTGGAAGCCCACCGGCAGCTGGTGCGTCGTCACCTCCGGCCAGCCGGCGGAGTTGGCGGAGCTGGGGCCGGTGATGGCGCAGTCCACCACGCCCAGCGAGAGCGACTGGTGGGTGTCGGCGAAGGACACCGGCACCGGCGTGCCGCCCACCAGCTCGATGAACTTGGCCAGGTTCTGGTCGTAGACGCGCACCTTCAGGCCCTTCACGTCGGCCAGCCTGGCGATCGGCTTCTTGCAGAACAGGATCTGCGGGCCGAAGGGCCACACGCCCAGCAGCTTGACCTTGAACTGCTGCTGCAGGCGCGCGTCGATGGTGTCGAAGTAGGCCTTGGCGACCTTGCGGCCGGTGGCGTAGTCGGGCGAGGCGCCCACCAGGTCCAGGCCCAGGATGGTGGGCTCGTCGCGCGAGTTCTGCGAGACCCGCAGCGACACGATGTCGAACAGGCCCGCCTTCATCACCCGCAGCTGCTCGGTGTCCTTCACGCCCAGGGTGTCGATCGGCTTGTAGTCGACGTCGATCGGCAGGCCGGTCTTCTCGGCGAAGTGCTCGAAGAAGGGCTGTTCCTTGTTCTTCTGGATCAGGCCCGTGGCGAGCGGCTGGCCGATGGCCTTGAACTTGATGCGCTCCTGCGCGGCGGCGGGAAGGGCCAGCGCGCCGGCCAGGGCGGCCGCGGCGAGCACGGCAAGGGGAACGCGGAATTGCATGGCTTGTCTCCTGGTGGATCTTCTGGGACGGGAAGGGATCAGACCGGCAGCTTCCTGCTGTAGTCGATCAGCAGGGTGGAACAGACGAACAGGCCGGCGCCGGCGGCGGTGAACAGCATCAGCGCCATGTCGTAGGAGCCGGTGGCCTGCACGATCACGCCGACCAGGATCGGCACGCCGATGCCGGCGCAGTTGCCGCCCAGGTTCATGGTGCCGCCCAGGAAGCCGACGCGCTTGCGGGTGCCGATGATCGAGGGGATGGCCCAGAACAGGCCGCACCAGCGCAGGAAGAACAGCGTGACCGACAGCAGCACGACGACGGTGACCGGGTCCTTGAAGCGCGAGACGCTGTAGATGGCGATGGTGGCGATCACCGCGGCCACGCCGAACAGGGTGCGCAGCACGCGGGCCTGCGAGGCGCCGGCGGCCTTCCACTTGTCGGCGATCCAGCCGCCGACCATCTCGCCGACGAAGCCGGAGAAGAACATCAGGAACACCGCGCCGCCCATCTGCTTGATGTCGAGGCCGTGCACCTTCGACAGGTAGGTGGGCATCCAGGTCAGCAGGCCGTAGAACAGCGCGTTGAAGCACATCCAGCCGAAGAACATGCCCCAGACCGAGCGGTACCTGAAGAAGTCGAGCACCCGGCCGCTGGCGTTGGCCGGCTCGTTGGCCTCGTCGGCCGCGTGCGCCGCTTCGATGTAGGCGGCTTCGGCCTCGTTCACCGCGGGGTGCTGGCGCGGATGGTTGCGGATGTACCACCAGGCGAAGAAGCCCGCGACCATGGTGCCGACGCCGGCCACCACGAAGGAGGTGCGCCAGGATTCGAACTCGGCGATCAGGCCGGCGATGATCAGCGCACCGAGTGCCGCGCCCAGCGGGGCGCCGCCATCGAGCAGGGTGGCGCCGCGGCCGCGCTCGTTCTGCGTCATCCAGATGCCATTGAGCTTGCCGCCGGCCGGATAGATCGGCGCTTCGGCGGCACCGAGGCCCAGGCGGGTGGCGAACAGGCCGACCCAGCCGGTGCAGGCGGCGGCGATGGTCTGGAAGAAGCCCCAGCCGAGCGTGGAGCCGGCGATCACCACCCTCGGCCCGAAGCGGTCGGCCAGCATGCCGCCGGGGATCTGCATGAAGGCGTAGGTCCAGAAGAAGGACGAAAGCAGCAGGCCCTGCACCGCCGGGCCGATGTCGAATTCCTTCGCGATCAGCGGCATCGCCACCGAGAGCGAGGCCCGGTCGATGTAGTTGATCGAGATGAGCAACAGCATCATCAGGAAGATCTTCCAGCGCACGCGCGTGGGCGCGGCGGTGGCGGCGGCCGCGCTGGCATGCGGCAGGGGCGCGTCCAGGACGGCGGTGGCGGCGGGTTGCGTTTTCAAGGCGATCTCTCCGAGGGGGCGAAAGCAGGGAGCTCAGCGCTGGTGCGCGTCGAGCAGGGCGGCGATGGCGGGAGGCAGGCCCTTGTTGGGCTTGGCGGGCGGCGGCGCGAAGCTGCCGCGGACGGCCCGGCACGGCTTCAGAGCTGCCAGGGTTTCGGCGTGGCGCACGGCGCTGGAGACGCCGTCCACCACCGGCACCGGCAGCTGGCCGTGCAGGGAGCGGGCGAGTCCGGCCAGGGGCGCACCCGCGAGGATGATCACTTCGGCGCCGTCTTCGGCGACGGCACGCTCGGCCAGCTCCTTCAGGGCCTGCGCGTGCTCTTCCTGCACGCCGCCGATGCTGGAAAGCGGCCGGTCCAGCGCGCGGATGCTCGCCAGCCGGTCGCCGAAGCCGTAGCTCTCCACGGTCTCGCGGTACCAGGCCTGGATGCGCTGGGAGATGGCGATGATGGAGAAGCGGTGCCCGAGCAGGTGCGCGGTGGCGAGCGCCGCCTCGGTCATGCCGGTCACGGGCACCGGCAGCAGCTCGCGCAGGCCGGTGAGGCCGGGGTCGCCGAACGCCGCCACCACCACCGCGTCGGCGCGGGCGCAGTGTTCGGCGGCCATTTGCGCGGCGGCATAGGCGCCGACCAGCGCCTCGAAGCGCGTCTCGATGTAGGCCATGCCGAAGGGCGCGGTCAGCACCTCGATCTCGGTGCCTGGCGACGCGCTGCGTTGCGCCTCCGCGCGGATCAGGTCCGAGACGCTGTCGCTGATGTTGGGGTTGAGCAGGAGGATGCGCATCAGGATCTCCGGGGAAGCAGCGACGGGGCGCCGCAGGGAAGGAACTTGCCGCGGCCCGCCTGGCCGGTGAAGGAGCGGCCGTCCCACACCACCTGGCCGCGCGAGAGCGTCAGGCCGGGCCAGGCCTTCAGGCGCATGCCCTCGTAAGGCGTGTAGTCCACCGCGTGGTGCAGCGCGCCGTTGTCCACGGTAAGCTCGCGCTCGTCCCACACCACCAGGTCGGCATCGCTGCCGACGGCGATGGTGCCCTTGCGCGGATGCAGGCCGTAGGCCTTGGCAGGGTTGGTGGCGGTGAGCTCGACGAACTTCTGCAGCGTGATGCGGCCGCCCAGCACGCCTTCGGAATACAGCAGCGGCAGCCGCGTCTCCAGCCCCGGGATGCCGTTCGGGATGTGGCGGAAGGACGCTTCCTCGCCGCCGATCTTCTTGCCCTGCGGGTCGTCGAAGCAAAACGGCGCGTGGTCGGAGGAGAACACGGTGAACAGGCCGTCGGTGAGCCCTTCCCAGATGCGCTGCTGGTTGGCCCGGTCGCGCGGCGGCGGGCTGCACACGCACTTGGCGCCGTGGTAGCTGTCGTCGATGCCGAGGTCTTCGGCGGTGAGGAACAGGTACTGCGGGCAGGTCTCGGCGAACACCGGCAGGCCCTGGCCGCGGGCCCAGCGGATCTGCTCGATCGCCTCGCGGCCGGACACGTGCACGATCAGGATCGGCACGTCGACCAGTTCGGACAGCGCGATCGCGCGGTGCGTGGCCTCGCGCTCCACCAGCATCGGCCGCGCGTGCGCGTGCCAGCGCGGCGCCGTGCGGCCGGCGGCCTCGAGGCGCTTCGTCAGCCACTCGATGCAGTCGGCGTTCTCGGCGTGGATCATGGGCAGCGCGCCGTGGGTGCGTGCGACGTCCAGCACGTCGAGGATCTGCGCATCGTCGAGCTTCAGGTCGTCGTAGGTCATGTAGACCTTGAACGAGGTGTAGCCGCGGCCGATCAGGGCCGGCAATTCCTTCGCCAGCACGGCCGGCGTGGGATCGCTCACGATCAGGTGGAAGGCGTAGTCGATGCAGGCCTTGCCTTCGGCGCGCCCGTGGTAGTCGAGCACGGCGGCTTCCAGCGACTGGCCCTTCATCTGCGCGGCGAACGGGATCACGGTGGTGGTGCCGCCGCAGGCCGCGGAACGGGTGCCGGTGAGGAAGTCGTCGGCCATCCTGGCCGGGCCTTCCATCGGCTGGTCGAGGTGGCAGTGGGCGTCCACGCCGCCGGGCGTGACGGTGCGGCCGGCGGCGTCGATCTCGCGCGCACCGGCGGGCAGGCCCTCGCCGAGCAGGGCGATGCGGCCGCCGCGGATGCCGATGTCGCAGGCGAAGGTGTCGCTGGCGGTCGCCACGTGGGCGTTGCGCAGCACCAGGTCCAGGCCGGTATCAGTCATGGCGGGCTCCAGCGCAAGCCTGCTCGGCAGGGTCGGATGGTCGACAAAGTGACAGAAAAATTGTCAACAAAGATGGGGCCGTGGACGACGAGAGGTGGGACAGTTCGGTCAGGGGCATGGCGGGAGGAAATGCAGTCGTTCCGGCGTGGAGGAGTCCGTCGCGCCGGGGTGTCGGAACTATCGGCCACGACCCGCCGGCGTCGACTTGGTGTTTACACCAATGTCGACAAACGGCGCTTCAAAATGTGAACATAGATCCTGCGTTGACCTAGACTGCGCTTCACGACCGGAGACCCGAGCCATGAACCAAGCCCTGCGCCTGGGGGTGCTGACCCCCTCTTCCAACACCGCCCTCGAGCCGCTCACCAGCGCGCTGGTGGCCACCCTGCCGGGGGCCAGCGCCCACTTCTCGCGCTTTCGCGTGACCGAGATCGCGCTCGATGCGCAGGCCCTGGGCCAGTTCGACGACAGCAAGATCCTGGCGGCGGCCGAACTGCTGGCCGACGCGAAGGTGGACGTGATCGGCTGGAGTGGCACCTCCTCCGGCTGGCTCGGCTTCGAGCGCGACCATCAACTGGTGGCGCGCATCCGCGAGCGCACCGGCATCCCCGCCACGACGGCGGTGCTGGCGCTCAACGAGCTGCTGGCGCTGAAGGAGATCCGGCGCATCGCGCTGGTGACGCCCTACACGGAGGACGTGCAGCAGCGCATCGTGGCCAACTACCGCGCGCTCGGCATCGAGGTGGTCGCCGAGCAGCACCTGGGCATCCGCGTCAACCACGATTTCGCCGGCGTGCCGCCGCGGATGCTGCGCGAACTGCTGGACCAAGTGGCGCGCGCCAAGCCCCAGGCGATCACCACCTTCTGCACCAACCTGCGGGCGGCGCAGCTGGCCGCGGACTTCGAACGCGAACGCGGCATTTCCCTGCTGGACACGGTGAGCACCACGGTCTGGGGCATGGTGCGCGCGGCCGGCGCCTCGCCCGCGGCCATCGCCGGCTGGGGGGAGCTGTTCCAATGGGCCTGAGCCACGATCCCGCGCCGGACGGCGGGCACGACCACGCGCACGACCACGGGCGCGCGCAGGGCCGCCGCGGGGGCGCCGCTAGAATGGCCGGGCATTCCAGCCCCGTCCGAGCGCCCGTCACCCCCATGCCCGCCGCCGCGCGCAAAGCGCCCGCCGCCCGCGTCGACCGCGAGAAAAGCGTCGACGAAATCTACGAGAAGATCTACGTCGCCATCCTCGAGCACCGGCTGCATCCCGGCACCAAGCTGGGCGAGGAGAAGATGGCCGACATCTTCGGCGTCAGCCGCGCGCGCATCCGCGAAGTGCTGGCGCGGCTGGCGCACGAGCAGATCGTGGAGCTGTTCCCGCAGCGCGGCGCCTACGTCGCCAAGCCCACCATCGAGCAGGCGCGCGACGTCTTCGAGGCCCGTCGTCTGATCGAGCCGGCGGTGGTGCGCCGGCTGGTGGACACGATGAGCCCGGAGAAGATCCAGCGCCTGCGGCAGCACGTGGAGACGGAGGCGCAGGCCCGCGGGCGCGGAGACAAGCGCGCAGTGATCCGCCTCTCCGGCGAGTTCCACACCTTGCTGGCGGAGCTGGCGGGCAATTCGGCGCTGGCGCGCACCATGCGCGAGCTGTGCATGCTCACCTGCCTGACGATCTTCCTGTACGACGCCCCGACGGCGCAGAGCTGCCGCGACGACGAGCACCAGATGATCATCGACGCGGTCGCCAGGCGCGATGGCACGCGGGCCGAGAAGATCATGCTGGACCACCTCGACCACATCGAGGGCAGCCTGCAACTCGACAACGGCAACGGCGAAGCCGACCTGGAAGCGATCTTCCGCGGCTAGCTCCGGCTAGGCATTTCTACCCATCTTCCGCCGGCGCCGCGGCAGGCGTACGCTGGCGGTGCGCCCAACGCGAATCAGGGCTATGCGCCGGAGTCCCATCCTGCCGCAGGCCGTGGCGTGAAAGAAGTCACGGCCGGCCGCCTCGCTCGCATCGCAGGTTGCGGAATTTACGGCGGCTTCACAGCAGGGGTTCACGCTCGTGCGTTCTGGGAGTCACCATGAAGTCCCGTCTCCAGCCCGCCATGAACACCTTGCAGCAGCGCCGGATGTGGCGCTATTTCTGGCTCGCGGCCATCCTGCTCGTGGGCCTCGCCGGCGCAGTCTTCGCGCAGGAGGGCGAGGATCCGCCGACGCGCGTGGGCTTCGTGAGCTACAGCCAGGGCAGCGTGGTGTTCGCCCCCCAGGGCGACGACGAGTGGATCGAGCTGCCGCCCAACCGCCCGCTCACCGCCGGCGACCGCCTGTGGACCGACCGCGGCGCGCGGGCCGAACTGCAGGTGGGCACGAGCACGCTGCACCTCGATGGCGAAAGCCACCTGGGCGTGAGCGAGCTGGAGGAGCGCGCCCTCAAGGTGATCCTGCAGCAGGGCAGCCTCAACCTGCGGGTGCGCGAGGTGTCGCAGGGCGAGAACGTGGAGGTGGACACGCCCAATCTCGCGTTGCGCGCGCTGCAGCCCGGCGACTACCGCGTCGACGTCGATCCGCGCAGCGGCCAGACGCGCGTCTCGGTGCAAAGCGGCCTGGCCACCGCCTTCGGCGAGCGCGGCGAAGCGATCCAGATGGGCGCCGGCCAGATCGCCAGCTTCGCGGGCCGCGCCCTCGCCCGCGCGCAGGGGCCGGGCTACCAGCAGGACGACTTCGCCCTCTGGGCCGCCGAGCGCAACCGCGCCGAGGACGATTCCGTGGCCGCGCGCTACGTGCCACGCGGGGTGGTCGGCTACGCGCAGCTCGATCAGTACGGCGCCTGGGGGCAGGACCCGACCTATGGCACCGTCTGGTATCCCACCGTGCAGGTGGACAACTGGGCGCCCTACCGCTACGGCCACTGGGACTGGATCTCGCCCTGGGGCTGGACCTGGATCGACGACGCGCCGTGGGGCTTCGCCCCCTTCCACTACGGCCGCTGGACCATGATCGCCGACCGCTGGGCCTGGGTGCCGGGGCGGCTCGCGCACCGGCCGGTCTATGCGCCGGCGCTGGTGGTGTTCCTCGGTGGCGACGGCACGCAATTGGCGATCGGCTCCGGCCCCGCGGTGGGCTGGTATCCGCTCGCGCCGGGCGAGGCGTGGTGGCCGGTGTTCCGGCACTCGCCGCGCTACGTGGGCTTCGCCAACTTCAACATCAACCTGAATGCCTATCCGCGCAACTTCAGCAACCACGTGTGGCGCCACCGGCCGTTCGCGGTGACGGCCGTGCGGGAGGACGACTTCCGCCGCGGCCGCCCGGTCTACCGTCACTGGCACCCGCTGAGCCCGCAGGCCATCGGCCACTCGCGCATGAACGTGGTGCCGGTGCGGCCCGAGATGCGGCATCGCGACGGGCCGCGTCCCACCACGCGCCTGCAGGCCACGCCGCCGGCGGGGCGGCAATTCGTGCAACCCGGTGAGCGGCAGTTCGTGCAACCCGGCGGGCGCCGGTTCGTCCAGCCGGCGCCGGACGCGCCGCGCTTCTCGGGCGGGCGTGATGATGCGCCGGCGGTGCGCGAGCAGTTCCGCGCCCAGCGCGAGCAGGACCGGCTGCAGCGCGACGCCGAACGCGCCGCGCGCGAGCAGCAGCGCCAGGCCGAAGCCGCCCGCGGGCAGCAGGATTTCCGGGGGCGGCGCGAACAGATGCAGCGCCAGCAGCAGGAGCAGACGCTGCGGCAACAGCAGGCCGAGAGGATGCAAGGCCTGCGCGACCAGCAAGCCGAGCGGATCCAGGCCCAGCGCGACCAGCAGGCGCAACGGCTGCAGGCGCTGCGCGAGCAGCAGTTGCAGCGCCTGCAGCAGCAGCGGGAAGGGAATGCACCGCCGGCGCGCCAGTTCACGCAGCCGGTGCGGCCCTTCGTGCAGTCCGCGCCGCAACAGGGCATTCGCGTGCCGCAGCAGCAGGTGCGCCCGGTGCAGCAACCGGAGCACGTCGCCCCGGCGCATCGCAGTCACGAGGGCGGCGGGCGCGCCTGGCAGCGGCACGGCGGCGACGAGCAGCCCGGCCGGCCGGGCCAGGGCGGCGGGCGCGGGCGTTGAGCGCCCCGTCCGCGCGAAGCGCTCACCCCGCGCGGAGCCCGATCAGCCCTCGTCCTTCAACTTGTACTGCGACGCCAGCTGCTGCTGCACGTTCGGCGGCACCTGCTCGTAGTGGCTGAAGGCGATGGTGTAGCGGCCCTGGCCGCCGGTGAGCGAGTTCAGGCGCGACTGGTAGCTGGCCAGCTCCGACAGCGGCGCCTGCGCCACCACCGTCAGCGTGCCCGCCGTCTCACCCTTGGTGCCCATCACCTGCCCGCGCCGCGATGAGAGGTCGCCGGTGATGTCGCCCATGTTGGCCTCGGGCGCCGTGATCTCCACGTTGACGATCGGCTCCAGCACGCAGGGCCGCGCGGCCTGCACCGCCGCCTGCAGCGCTTTCTTGCCGGCGGTGACGAACGCGATTTCCTTGCTGTCCACCGTATGGTGCTTGCCGTCGTAGACGATGCACTTCAGGTCGACGACCGGGTAGCCCGCGACCACGCCCTCCTCCATCGCCGCGCGCACGCCCTTCTCGACGGCCGGCATGAAGTTGTTGGGGATCGCGCCGCCCTTGACCTCGTCGGCGAACTGGAAGCCGCTGCCGCGCGGCAGCGGCTCGATGCGCAGGAACACCTCGCCGAACTGGCCGGCGCCGCCGGTCTGCTTCTTGTGGCGGTGGTGGCCTTCGGCCGGCGCCGTGACGGTCTCGCGGTAGGCGATGCGCGGCGGCCGGGTGTCGACCTGGCAGTTGTGCACTTCCTGCAGCCGCTCCAGCAGCGTGCGCAGGTGCAGATCGCCGAGGCCGTAGACCACCGTCTCGTTGGTGGTCGCCACGTGCTCCAGCTTGAGGCAGGGGTCTTCGCTGATCAGCTTCTGCAGGATGTCGTGCAGGCGCTGCTCGTCACCCCGCCGCTTGGGCGAGATCGCCAGGCCGTGCACCGGCACCGGGAACTCCAGCGGCTTCAGGTGGATGTGCGAATCCTCGGCGGCATCGTGCAGCACGGCGTCGAAGTGCAGTTCCTCCACCTTCGCGATGGCGCACAGGTCGCCGGGCACCGCCTTGGCCACCTCCACCAGCTCCTTGCCCTGCAGCATGAACAGGTGGCCGACCTTGAAAGGGCGGCGGCCATCGCCGACATAGAGCTGGCTGTCCTTGGTGATCGTGCCCTGGTGCACGCGGATCACCCCCATCTTGCCGACGTAGGGATCCTGCGTGATCTTGAAGACGTGCGCCAGGACGTGCTTCTCCGGGTCGACCACGGCCTGGATCGGCTTGGCGTCGTCGCCCTCGCCTTCCAGGAAGGCGGGCGGATTGCTCTCGGTGGGATCGGGCAGCAGCCGCTCGATCACGTCCAGCAGCTCGGACACGCCGGCGCCGGTGCGCGCCGAGACGAAGCAGATCGGCACCAGGTGGCCTTCGCGCAGCGCCTGCTCCAGCGGCGCGTGCAGCTCCGAGGGATCGACGTCGCCGTCGTTGAGGTAGCGCTCGACGAAAGCGGCGTCCAC
>NZ_DASSVG010000448.1:0-3422 GCF_035706265.1 Ramlibacter sp.
GGCGCCGTCCATCTGGGCCGCACCGGTGATCATGTTCTTCACGTAGTCGGCGTGGCCGGGGCAGTCCACGTGGGCGTAGTGGCGGTTGGCCGTCTCGTACTCGACGTGGGCGGTGTTGATCGTGATGCCGCGGGCCTTTTCTTCCGGAGCCGCGTCGATCTGGTCATAGGCCTTGGCTTCGCCGCCGAACTTGGTCGACAGCACGGTCGTGATCGCTGCCGTCAGGGTCGTCTTGCCATGGTCCACGTGGCCGATGGTGCCGACGTTGACGTGCGGCTTGGTCCGCTCGAATTTGCCTTTTGCCATTTTTTTCGACTCCGAAAAAAGTAACGATCACTACCCAATAGAGACTGGTGCAGCCACAGCTACCTGCACCACTGTCGTGGTGCCCATGGCGGGAATCGGACCCGCGACCTCTCCCTTACCAAGGGAGTGCTCTACCACTGAGCCACATGGGCGAAATTCTTCTTGCCTGGCCGTCGCTGCGTTCGTGGAGCGGGAGACGGGAATCGAACCCGCGTCATTAGCTTGGAAGGCTAAGGTTCTACCATTGAACTACTCCCGCGTCGGGGTGGCTCAACGGCCTTTCGGCTTTCCGACCCGGGCGCCCGCTACGAACGCCTTGCTGCCACAAACTCATCAACTGACCTTTCGCCGAGCTTTCGGTGAAGAAAGCCTGGTGGAGGAGGTTGGATTCGAACCAACGTAGGCGTAAGCCAACAGATTTACAGTCTGCCCCCTTTAGCCACTCGGGCACCCCTCCGGCGAGGAACCTCGGACTATAGCACGGTTCGGACAGGCCGGCGGCCTGCCGTCCTGCACAGCCGTCGGAAGTGCTGAGGGGAGGCTGACGGCTAGCCGAACACCCCGTCGACGCCCCGCTCGGCCAGCCACTCCCGCGCCTCTCGAAAACACCCGCTGCCCAGGAAGGGCACGGGCGGGCGGCTCGCCGACAGGGGCGAGGGATGGTTGGTCTGCAACACCAGCACCTCGCGCGCGTACTGGGCCGCATGCTCGCGGATCAGGTCGGCCTTGGCCTGCGCGTGGGCGCCCCACAGCAGGTACACGCACGGCGAAGCTGTCGCTGCCACCAGCCCGAGCAGACGATCGGTGAGCGCCTCCCAGCCCTTCTTCGCATGGCTGGCCGGCTGCCCGTCCTCCACGGTCAGGCAGGCATTGAGCAGCAGCACGCCCGAGCGGGCCCAGCGGATCAGGGAGCCGCTCTCGGGCGTCTCGCCCAGCTCCTTGAAGATGTTGCGCAGCGAGGGGGGGTGCTTCACGCCCTCGGCGACCGAGAACGCCAGCCCTTCGGCCTGCCCGGGGCCGTGGTACGGATCCTGCCCGATCACCACCGCGTGCACGCTGGACAGCGGCGTGAGTTCCAGCGCCCGCAAGGGATGCGGCGGATAGATCACGGCGCCGGCGGCCAGCCGCGCCTGGATGAAATCGGCCAGCCGCCGGCCTTCCGGGCTGGCGAGGAATTCCTCGACCGCCGGGCGCCAGCCCTCGGCCAGCGGCCACTCCTGCGGCGTCCAGGCCTGCAGCCGGCGGGGCTGCGCCTGCGGCTCCAGGTCCGCCCAGGGCAGCGCGGCCTGCGTGGCGGCCTGGCCGGGCGCCCCGCCCGCGCGGGGACGACGGGAATTCGCCACGTCAGTGGAACAGCGCGGCCAGCGCCTCGCCCGGGTCCTCGGCCCGCATGAACGCCTCGCCGACCAGGAAGGCGTGCACGCCGGCAGCGCGCATCTTCTGCACGTCCTCGCGCTTCAGGATGCCCGACTCGGTCACCAGCAGCTTTTCCGCCGGCACGTCCTGCAGCATGCCCAGCGTCGTTTCCAGGCTCACCTCGAAGGTGCGCAGGTTGCGGTTGTTCACGCCCACCAGGGGTGTCCTGAGCTTCAGCGCCCGCTGCAGCTCCGCCGCGTCGTGCACTTCCACCAGCACCGCCATGTCCAGGCTGCGCGCGACGGCCTCCAGCTCCGCCATCTGCGCGTCCGCCAGGCAGGCGGCGATCAGCAGGATGCAGTCGGCGCCCATCACCCGGGCCTCGTAGACCTGGTAGGGATCGATCAGGAAATCCTTGCGCAGCACCGGCAGGTCGCAGGAGGCACGGGCCTGCTTCAGGTAGTCGGGCTGGCCCTGGAAGAACTGCCGGTCCGTCAGCACCGACAGGCAGGCGGCGCCGTGCTCGGCATAGCTCTGGGCGATGTCGGCGGGAATGAAGTCCTCCCGCAGCACGCCCTTGCTCGGGCTGGCCTTCTTGATCTCGGCGATCACGGCGGCCTGCCCGGCAGCGATCTTGCCCCGCAACGCGCCTTCGAAGTCCCGCGTCAGCACCCGGCTGAACGCATCCTCGCGCATCGCCTCCAGCGATTTCTTCTTCTTCGCGGCGGCGACTTCCTCGCGCTTGACCGCGACGATCTTCTCCAAAATATCCGACATCTCAGCTGCCCAGCGCCTTCGACACGCGCACCAGCTGCTCCACCTTGGCGCGGGCGGCACCGCTTTCGACGGCCGCGCGCGCCTTGTCGATGCCTTCGCGGATGCTGGCCGCCACGTTGGCCGCGTAGAGCGCGGCGCCGGCATTGAGCAGCACCACGTCGCGCGCCGGGCCGGCCTTGTTGTCCAGCACGTCCCGCATCATCGCCAGCGATTCCTGCGGCGTCTGCACCTTGAAGGAGCGGTTGCTCGCCATCGGCATGCCGAAGTCCTCCGGGTGGATCTCGTACTCGCTGATCTCGCCGTTCTTCAGCTCCCCCACCATGGTGGCCGCGCCGAGGCTCACTTCGTCCATGCCGTCGCGGCCGTAGACCACCAGCGCGTGCTCGGCGCCCAGGCGCTGCAGCGCGCGCACCTGGATGCCGACCAGGTCGGGGTGGAACACGCCCATCAGGATGTTGGGCGCGCTCGCCGGATTGGTCAGGGGGCCCAGGATGTTGAAGATGGTGCGCACGCCCATCTCCTTGCGCACCGGCGCCACGTTCTTCATCGCCGGATGGTGGTTGGGCGCGAACATGAAGCCGATGCCCGTCTCGGCGACGCACTTGGCGATCGCCTCCGGCCCCAGGTTGATGTTCAGCCCCAGGGCCTCCAGCACGTCGGCGCTACCGCTCTTGCTCGAGACGCTGCGGCCGCCATGCTTGCTGACCTTGGCGCCCGCCGCGGCCGCCACGAACATCGAGCAGGTGGAGATGTTGAAGGTGTGCGAGCCGTCGCCGCCGGTGCCGACGATGTCGACCAGGTGCGTCTTGTCCGCCACGTGCACCTTGGTGGAGAACTCGCGCATCACCTGCGCCGCCGCCGCGACGAACATGGAGCAGGTGGAGATGTTGAAGGTGTGCGAACCGTCGCCGCCGGTGCCGACGATGTCCACCAGGTGCGTCTTGTCTGCCACGTTCACCTTGGTGGAGAACTCGCGCATCACC
>NZ_DASSVG010000449.1:0-12576 GCF_035706265.1 Ramlibacter sp.
CAGCGCCTGCGTGAAGCGGCCGATCACCTGCACCGGCTTGTGCAGCACCCGCTCGATGCGGGCGCAGATTTCGGGGCCGAGGTATTCCTCGATGGGCGGCACGTCGTCGCTGAAGCTGCCGAAGACCAGGCCGCAGAAGACGGCGATGCGCAGCTTGCGCGGACCGTGCGCCTCCTTGCAGAAGGACTCCGGCATGCCGCCCTTGCCCTTGACGCCCTTTTCGAAGGCCACGCCCGTCAAGTCGCCCTGGCAGTTGTAGCTCCAGGCGTGGTAGACGCACTGGAAGTTATCCACCTTGCCCGAACGCTCCAGCGCGATGAGCGCGCCGCGGTGCGAGCAGCGGTTCTCGAAGGAATAGATTTCCCCGTCGGCATCGCGCACGACCACGACGGGGGTTTCGCCGACGAACGTGGTGCGGTAGCTGCCGGTTTCGGGCAGCTCCGCCTCCAGGCAGAGGTAGTTCCAGGTCGCTCCGTGGTAGATGCGCTCCTGCTCCTGGCGCGCGACCGCTTCCTCGCCATACAGCCGATAGGGCACGCGCGTGAGGCCGGCTTGCGGCCAGTGGATCACCTGCTCCATGTCACTCCACCTTCACGCTGGCCGACTGGATCACCTTGCTCCAGCGATCGGACTCGTTCTTCACGAATTGCGCGGTCTTCTCCGGCGACCATCCGCCGGGAACGGCGCCCTGGTCGGCGAACTTCTCGCGGATGTCGGGCGCCGCCAGGGCCGCCGAGAAGTGGCGGTGCGCATAGGCGACGATCTCCTTCGGCGTGCCCGGAGGCGCCATCATCGAGAAGAAGGTCACGGCCTGCATGCCGGGCAGGTTCGACTCCGCGAACGTGGGCACGGAGGGGACGAGGGGCGAACGCTCGGTGTCGGCCACGCCCAGGATGCGCAGCTTGCCGGCCTTGTGGTGCTGCGCCGAGGAGCCGACGTTGTCGAAGAACACGTCGGCGTTGCCGGCCATCACGTCGACCAGCGCGGGCGCCGTGCCCTTGTACGGGACGTGGATCATCTTCGTGCCGGTGAGCTGCATGAAGAGGGCCGCCGTCAGGTGCGAAGTGGAGCCGTTGCCCTGCGAGGCGTAGGTCACCTTGCCGGGATTGGCCTTCACGTAGGCGATGAATTCCTGCAGGTCCTTGACCGGCAGCTTCAGGCTCACGTCCAGCACGTTGGGCGCGGTGGCGATCACCGTCACGGGCACCCACTTGGTCGGGTCGAACGGCAGGGACTTGTACAGGTGCTGGTTGATGGCCACGGGGCCGGGCGGCGAGACGAGGAAGGTCGTGCCGTCCGGGTCCGAGCGGGCGACGTAGTCGGCCCCGATGTTGCCGCCGGCGCCGGACTTGTTCTCCACGATCACGCCGGCCGGGTAGGCGGCGCGCAGCTTCTCGACCAGCATGCGGGGCAGCACGTCCGCGGTGCCGCCG
This sequence comes from Ramlibacter sp., assembly GCF_035706265.1. Classification (GTDB taxonomy): domain Bacteria; phylum Pseudomonadota; class Gammaproteobacteria; order Burkholderiales; family Burkholderiaceae_C; genus Ramlibacter. Next base: position 1,434 of record NZ_DASSVG010000449.1, read on the forward strand.
GCCGGGAACGGCACGATCAGCCGCAGCGGCTTGGAAGGCTGTGCCAGGGCCGGCACGCCGGCGGCCGCTGCCGCCATCAAGGTCAGCAGCTGGCGTCTTTGGAGCTTGGGAGTCATGTCTCGTCCTTCTGGGCGCCCCACAGTTGCGGGACGGTGAAAGCACCTGCGAATGCCCGGGCGGGCGAATTGCCGATGCGCTGGAGTCCGCCGAGTGTTGCGGCCAGTTTGATCCAGGTCAACGAATTCGCGCCTATAGTTCGCATATCGAACTTTGGGGATTGACAGTGAAGCGCGAGGACGAGGCCCGGGAGCGCCAGCCCACGGAGAAGGAATACGTGATGGGGCTCGAGAAGGGCCTGGCCATCATCGAGGCCTTCGGGCTGCGGCGGGCTTCGCTCACGCTCACCGAAGCGGCGGAGGTGACGGGCCACACCAAGGCAGCCGTGCGCCGCAGCCTGCTGACGCTCTGCAGGCTGGGCTACGCGACGCAGGAGGGCCGCAGCTTCCGGCTGGCGCCGCGCACGCTGCGCCTCGGGCACGCCTATGTCGCCTCCGACCGCCTCAGCAAGGTGGCCCAGCCGATCCTGGAGGTCACGAGCGAACGCACCCGCGAATCGTGTTCCCTCGCGGTCCTCGACGCCGACCACGCCGTGTTCGTCGCCCGCTCCACCCACCGGCGCAGCCTGTCCTCGGGCCTGGGTGTCGGCGCGCGGCTGCCCACCTACTGCAGCGCCACCGGGCGCGTCCTGCTGTCGGAGCACGCCCGGGCCGACCTGGAGTTCATGTTCAACCGCATGGCGCGGCCTGCCGCGACGCCGCACACGCGCACCAGGCTGGCCGACATCCTGCGCGAGATCGCGTTCGTGAAGACCCACGGCTATGCCGTCTGCGACGAGGAACTGGAGATCGGCCTGCGCTCCATCGCCGTCCCGGTGCGCACCGGCAGCGGCGAACTGATCGCGGCGATGAGCCTGTCCGTCGCCACCAGCCGCATGTCGCGCGAGGAGGTGGTGGCGAAGCTGCTGCCGGAGCTCGAGATGGCGAGACGCAACCTCGCGGCCATCCTGTGAGGCCGGTCGCCGCGTCCGCGGCGTGATCAGCCCTGGCGATTGAGCTGCCGCGCCCGCGCCTCCACCTTCTCGATGGCGCGGGCCAGCACGGCCTGCTCCTCGGGCGTGAGGTCGGCCAGCAGGTATTCCTCGCGGGCCTGCACCATGGGCACCACCTTGCGATAGAGCGCCATGCCGGCGGGCAGCAGGCGCACGCGCCAGGCGCGGCCGTCTTCCGGGTCCGGCGAGCGGGTCACGAGGCCATCCTGCTCCAGCCGCGCGAGGGCGCGGCTCACCTGCATCTTCTCCAGCGTCGTGCGCTCCTTCAGGTCCGCCGGCCGCACATCCCCTTCGTTGGCCAGCGCCGCCAGCACGCGCCATTCGTAGCGTCCCAGCGCGAAGCGGCTGGCGTACACCTGCGCCGTCGCGAGGCTGACCTGCTCGGCCAGCACGGCGAGCCGGTAGGGGAAGAACTGGTCCAGGTCCATTGCCCGCGAATGGTATCACCCGTTACCAAGGCGCGTCTGCTTCGCGATGGGTGCGCGTGCGAAGTCGCGTGCCTACCGTTCGTCGTTTGCATATAACAAATCCACTTGCAGAAATCTCGGAGCCGCCCTAGGATAGTAACCACCGTTACCAACCACCCCCGAGGAGACTTTCATGCAGATCCAGCGCATCCACCACGTCGCCTACCGTTGCCGCGACGCCCGCGAGACCGTCGAGTGGTACCGCAAGCACCTGAACATGGAGTTCGTGCTGGCGATCGCCGAAGACCGCGTGCCCTCCACCAAGGAGGCCGACCCGTACATGCACCTGTTCATGGATGCCGGCAACGGCAACATCATGGCCTTCTTCGAGATCCCGAATTCGCCCGAGATGGGACGCGACCCGAACACGCCGGACTGGGTGCAGCACATCGCCTTCAAGGTGGAAAGCGAGGCCGCGATGCTGGAGGCGAAGGAACGCCTGGAGGCGGCCGGCATCCCGGTGGTGGGCGTGACCGACCACACCATCTTCAAGTCGATCTACTTCCGCGACCCGAACGGCCACCGGCTGGAACTCGTCGCCGACTGCGCGACGCCGGAGCAGATGAAGAGCCTCGACGACGTCAAGTGGGAGATGCTGGACGAGTGGGCGAAGACGAAGCGCGCGCCCAAGCACGCCGCCTGGATGCACGAGCGCGAATTCGCGGCCTGAAGCAGCGATGCTCAAGACCTACTCCTATCCCGAATTCGCCTACCGGCAGTCGGAGGAGCAGCGCCTCGGCCGCGTGCGGCGCCACCCGGTGGTGATCGTCGGCGCGGGCCCGATCGGCCTGACCGCGGCGCTGGAGTGCGCGAGCCGCGGCATCCCCGCGGTGCTGCTGGACGACAACAACACCGTCAGCATCGGCTCGCGCGCCGTCTGCTATGCCAAGCGCGCCCTGGAGGTCTGGGACCGCCTGGGCGTGGGCGAGGCCATGGTGCGCAAGGGCGTGAGCTGGCAGGTCGGCAAGGTGTTCTTCCACGACGACCTGGTCTACCAGTTCGACCTGCTGCCGGAGCAGGGGCACAAGATGCCCGCGATGATCAACCTGCAGCAGTACTACCTGGAGGAATTCCTGGTCGAGGCCTGCGAGAAAAGCGGGCTGGTGGACCTGCGCTGGAAGCACAAGCTGATCAGCCTGTCGCAGGAAGCCGACCATGCCAAGCTCACGCTGGAGACGCCGGACGGCATCTTCCAGCTCGAGGCCGACTGGGTGATCGCCTGCGACGGCGCCAACAGCGACACGCGCAAGATGGTGGGCGCGGGCTTCACCGGCCAGTTCTTCCAGGACCGCTTCCTGATCGCCGACGTGGTGATGAAGGCGGACTTCCCCACCGAGCGCTGGTTCTGGTTCGATCCGCCCTTCCACCGCGGCCAGAGCGTGCTGCTGCACCGCCAGTGCGACAACGTCTGGCGCATCGACTTCCAGCTCGGATGGGAGGCCGACCCGGCGGAGGAGAAAAAGCCGGAGAAGGTGATCCCGCGCATCCAGGCCATGCTGGGCAAGGACGTGGAGTTCGAGCTCGAATGGGTTTCGGTCTACCAGTTCGCCTGCCGCCGCATCGACCGCTTCCGCTACAACCGCGTGCTGTTCGCAGGCGACGCCGCGCACCAGGTCTCGCCTTTCGGCGCGCGCGGCGCCAACACCGGCGTGCAGGACGTGGACAACCTGGTGTGGAAGCTCAAGCTGGTGCTCGACGGCCAGGCGTCCGCGGCGCTGCTCGACTCGTACCACGAGGAGCGCGCCTTCGCGGCCGACGACAACCTGCTGAACTCCACGCGCTCCACCGACTTCATCACGCCCAAGAGCCGCGGCAGCCGCGTGCTGCGCGATGCCGTGCTGCAGCTCGCCGGCCAGGAAGCGTTCGCGCGCAAGCTGGTGAACAGCGGCCGGCTCTCGACGCCGACGCCTTACGTGCACTCGTCGCTCAACACGCCGGACCAGAGCGCCTTCGCGGGCACGATGCTTCCCGGCACCAACTGCGCCGACGCGCCGGTGAAGCGCCGCGGCGAGCGCGAGTGGTTCCTCAACCAGCTGCCGGCGGGCTTCTCGCTGCTGGTGTTTGCGCCGGAAGCGCCGGCCGATGAAGTGCGCCTGGGCGACCTCCGCGCGCAGGTGGTGTGCGTCGGCCGCGACTTCAGCGATGCGGAGGGGTTGCTCGCGCAGCGTTACGACGGCCAGCCCGGCACCGTGTACCTGCTGCGGCCCGACCGCCACGTGGCGGCGCGCTGGCGCAGCTTCGATCCCGAGCGAATCCGCGCCGCGCTGGCGCGGGCGTGCAACCTGGAGGTGTCCGAATGAGCCTGCGGCTCGAACCCAACATCCCCGACCCGGACGGCTTCTACGAGGAGTTGATCGGGGCGCAGCGCGACCTCGACGACGAGCAGGCCACGCTGTTCCAGGCGCGCCTGCTGCTGGTGCTGGCCAACCACATCGGCGATCGCGCCGTGCTGGCGCAGGCGCTGCAGGTCGCCAGGCGGGCGGGGGTGACCCCGGAGAAGGCGTGAGAAAGGCCGGCGCCCGTGCAGGGCGCCGGCCGGGAGAATCAATCCAATTTGATGCCGGCCGACTGCACCAGCTTGCCCCAGCGCTCGCGCTCCTGGCGGGTGAAGGAGGCCATCTGCTGCGCCGAGCCGGGCATGCCTTCCAGGCCCAGGGCCTGGAAGCGCGCCTTGACCGGGGCGGAGTCGAGCGCGGCCTGCAGCGCCTTGCTGTACTTCGCCACGAGGTCGGCCGGCGTGCCGGCCGGCACCACCAGGCCTTGCCAGGCGAAGGCGGTGAAGTCGGTGACGCCCTGCTCGATCAGCGTCGGGATCTCCGGCAGGGTGGTCAGGCGCGAAGGGCTGGCGACGCCGATGGCGCGCAGCTTGCCGTTCTGCACGTACTGCTGCACGCTGGCGGTGTCGATCAGGCCGAAGGGGACCTGGCCGCCCAGCAGGTCCTGCACCGCCGGCGCGGCGCCCCGGTAGGCGACGTGCTGCAGCTTGAGGCCGGTGCGCTCGCGCAGCAGTTCGCCCGCCAGGTGGTGCGGGCTGCCGATGCCGGCGGAGGCGAAGCCCACCGGGTTCGTCTGCGCCTTGACCCAGGCGGCGAACTCCTTGAAGTCCTTCGCCGGCACGCTGGGATGCACCACCAGCAGCAGCGGGAAGCGTGCCAGCATGCCGACCGGGATGAAGTCCTTCTCGGCGTTGTACGGCAGCTTGGAGAACAGCCAGGGATTCGCCGCCAGGGTGGCGAAGTCCGCCGTGAACAGCATGTGGCCCGTGTCCTTCGCGCTCGCCACGTAGCCGGCGGCGATGTTGGTGGCGGCGCCCGGCTTGTTGTTGATGATGATGGTCTGGCCCAGGGTCTTGCCCATCGCGTCGGCGACGGTGCGCGCCACCACGTCGGAGCCGCCGCCGGCGGCGTAGCCCACCACCCATTCGATCGGGCGGTTGTCCTGCGCCAGCACGGCGGCGGGCAGGGTGGCGGCGGCGGCCGCGAAGGCCAGCACGTTGCGGCGGGTGAGAGTCTTCAGGTTCACGGGTCTTGTCTCCTCAGGTTGATCGGATGCCGGCGGGGCTTCAGCCCTCGAGCGCGGCCCACATCTGGCGGTCGCGCTCGGCCGTCCAGATGCGCGGGTCGGGGTATTGCGTGGCTTCGTCGTAGCAGCGCGTCACGTCGAAGGGCATGCAGTGGTCGAAGATCACCCAGTGCCCGTACTTCGGCTTCAGGCGGGCATGGGCTTCCTTGTAGACGGCGTTCAGGTCCTTGCCGGCTTGCACGCCCGCCTGCACGGCGGCGTACAGGTCGCTGATGAAGGCGCGCGTGCCGGCGAGGCCCTCGTGCACTTCGTGCGGCGTCGTCAGCGCCGCGCCGCGGCCCGGCACCAGCGCCAGCGGCTCGAGGCGGGCGATGTTGTCCAGCGTCTGCGGCCAGTCCTTGAAATAGGCGTCGCCGGCATAGGGTGTGGCGCCGAACTCCACCAGGTCGCCCGAGAACAGGATGCGCTGCTGCGGCAGCCAGGCGACCGTGTCGCCCTTGGTGTGGCCGCGACCGAGCTGCAGCAGCTGCACTTCCAGCTTGCCGAGCCAGATCGACATGCGGCCGGTGAAGGTGATGGTGGGCCAGGTCAGGCCGGGCGGCACCGTCTCGACGGCGCGGAACAGGCGCGGGAAGCGGCCGATCTCGCTCGCCTTGTCCTGCTCGCCGCGCTCGACGATCAGGTCGTAGGTGTCGCGGCTGGCGATGACGTGCTCCGGCGCGTAGCCGGCGGCGCCGAGCACGCGCACCGCGTGGTAGTGGCTCAGGACGACGTACTTGATCGGCTTGTCGGTCACCTCGCGGATGCGGCGGATCACGTCCTGCGCCATCGCCGGCGTGGCCTGGGTGTCGATCACCATGACGGCGTCGTCGCCGACGATCACGCCGGTGTTCGGGTCGCCCTCGGCGGTGTAGGCGTAGGCGTTGGGGGACAGCTGGACGAAGCTGACCTTCTTCTCTTCGAGGTCGGCCTGGGAGGCGAAGGCTTTGGTGCTCATGGATCCTTGTTTGCTCAATGCAAATGCGTTCGCAGGATCATAGCCGGGCCGGAGCTGTTGTCAAATGCGTTTGCAATGAACAAAATAGGGACATGCCCTTGACTGCCAGGAACCTGCCCGCCCCCGAAGAGGCCGAAGACGGTCGCCGTGCCGTGCAGTCGGTGGAGGTGGGCGGGCGCTTGCTGCTCGCGCTGGCCGAAAGCCCCGGGCCGCTGCCGCTGAAGGAGCTGGCGGCGCGCGCCGGCCTGGTGCCATCGCGGGCCCATCCCTATCTGGTGAGCTTCCAGCGCCTGGGCCTGGTCGAGCAGGAGCCGGGCAGCGGCTACTACGCGCTCGGCGCGGCGGCGCTGCAGATCGGGCTGACCTGCCTGCACCAGCTCGATCCGCTCAAGGCCGCCGAGCCGGTGGCGCAGGAGCTCGCGCGCAACACCGGCCACGCGGTGGCGATCGCCGTCTGGGGCAATTTCGGTCCGACCATCGTGCGGCTGGTGGAGGCGAAGCAGCCGCTGCACATCATGCTGCGGGTGGGCAGCGTGATGTCGGTGCTGGGCACGGCCACCGGGCGCGCCTTCGCCGCCGCCATGCCGCCGGAGGAGCTGGAACGTGCCATCGCGCTGGCGGCCGGCGAGGAAGTCGGCGGCAGCCGTGCCGGCGCCAAGAGCTGGCGCAAGGAGCTCGAGGAGGTGACGGCCGAAGTCAAGCGTCACGGCGTCTCGCGCGCCGCCGGCCGCCCGATCCCGGGCGTCAACGCCTTCAGCGCCGCGGCCTTCGACCACGAGGGCCAGTGCGCGCTGGTGCTCACGGCGCTGGACCACGACGAGCGCCTGAAGTCCGACTGGAACAGCGCCGGCGCGCGCGCCGTGCGCGACGCCGCGGCCGCGATCACGCGCCGGTTGGGAGGCGCGCCCGCGCGCTAGGCGCGCGAGCGTCGATCAGGGCGCGCGCAGCGCCACCGCGAACGCCAGCAGCGAACCCACCACGCCCGCCACCGCCTCCCGCGTCTTCTCGTCCTTCAGCTCGCCGGCGGCATCGAACGCTTCGCCCGCGCGCGAGAGCGCGAACTGGCGCGGGTGCACGATCATCGCGTGGTTCATCTGCAGGTACTGGCGCAGGAAGTTCATGGAGCGCAGGCCGCCCAGCGGCCCCGGTGACGCCGACAGCAGCCCGGTCGGCTTGCCGCCGACGGCCTTGAGCCCCGCAGGCCGCGTGCCGCTGGCGCTCGCGCGCGAGAGCCAGTCGAAGGCGTTGATCACCAGCGGCGTGGGGAAGCCGTTGTATTCCGGCGTGACCACCAGCACTGCGTCGGCCGCGGCGATGGCATCGATCAGCTCGCCCACCTGCGCCGGCACGCCCTGGCTCGCCTCCAGGTCGCCGTCGTAGAGCGGCAGGGCCAGCGCGCGCAGGTCCATCAGGCGCACGCGCGCGCCCTGCGCCTCGGCCATGCGGCCCGCCGCGCGAGCCAGCGCGAGGTTGAAGGACCCGGTGCGCGAGCTGCCGGGGATCACGAGCAGGTGGGGCGATTCCATCCGGCGCATGCTAGCCGCGCGCGCCGGCCGCAACAAGCGCGGCCTCGGGCCGATCCCGCACCCGGGATGGGGTCGGGGCCCTTTCTTGCAGAATGCGCCGACAAATAGCAAAGGAGACGGCATGCGCATCGGGATCATGGGTTCGGGTGGATTGGGCGGCTACTTCGGGGCGCGGCTCGCGCGCGGCGGCGCCGACGTGCACTTCATCGCCCGCGGGAGGCACCTGCAGGCCATGCGCACCGAAGGCCTGCGCATCGAAGGGCCCGAGCCCATGCACCTGCCCCAGGTGAACGTGACCGACCAGCCGGCCGAGGTCGGCGTCGTCGATGTCGTGATGCTGTGCGTCAAGCTGTGGGACACCGAGCAGGCGATCGAACAGATCCGGCCCATGGTCGGCCCGGACACGGTCGTGATCTCGTTCCAGAACGGCGTGCTGAAGGACAAGTACCTGCGCGCCGCCTTCGACGCGCGCCAGATCATGGGCGGCGTCGGCTACGTGGCCACCACCATCGAATCGCCCGGCGTGATCCGCCAGACCGGGCCGATGCAGCGCCTGGTGTTCGGCGAATTCGACGGCTCGCGCTCGGCGCGCGGCGAGGCGCTGCTGGCCGCCTGCCTGGCCGGCGGCATCAAGGCCGAACTGACCGAGCACATCCTGCGCGAGATCTGGCAGAAGTTCGTGTTCCTGGTCGGCCTCTCCGGCACCACCACCACCATCCGCAAGACCATCGGCCCGATCCGCAGCCATCCGCAGACGCGCGCCTTCCTGCTGGACGTGATGCGCGAAGTGGTCGCCGTGGGGCGCGCGCACGGCGTGTCGCTGCCGGAGGACTACGCCGAGGTGCGGCTGCAGCTCGCGGACGACGTGGCGCCGGACATGACCTCCTCCATGCACCACGACCTGGAGCGCGGCAACCGGCTCGAGGTGCGCTGGCTCGCGGGCGGCGTGGTGGAGCTGGGCCAGGCCAAGGGCGTGCCGACGCCGCTCAATCGCGCCATCCACGACATCCTGGCGCTGCATGCGGAAGGAGCGCACCATGCCTGAAGCCGCCTCGCCGGCCGGCCTGCACCTGCGCAGCGTCCGCTGCACGCCGGTGGAAGTGCCGCTGCGCTACGTGCTCGGCACCAGTGCCGCCACCGTGAAGGCGGCGCCCCTGCTGCTGGTGGAGCTGCTCACCGAAGAAGGCGTCACCGGCCGCTCCTATGTCTTCTGCTACCGCCGCAGCGGCGCCAGGCCGATCGCCGCCCTGGTCGAGGACGCCTGCGAGGTGGTGCGCGGCGAGCGCGTGGCCCCGGTGGCCATGGCGGCCAGGCTGCAGCGCCGCTTCGCGCTGATCGGCGTCACGGGCATCGCGCGCATGGCGCTTTCCGCCTTCGACATGGCGCTGTGGGACGCGCTCGCGGTGGCCGCCGGCGTGCCGCTCACGACCTTGCTGGGCGGCGCGCCCCGCCCCGTGCGCGCCTACAACTCCTGCGGGCTCGGCCTCATGAGTCCGCAGGAGGCGGCGGACGAGGCGGAGCAGTTGCTGGAAGGCGGCATGCAGGCCGTCAAGCTGCGCCTCGGCTACGCGACGTTGCAGGAGGACCTGGCCGTCACGCGCGCCGTGCGCGCGCGCCTGCCGGACAGCGTGGAAGTGATGGTGGACTACAACCAGGCCTTGTCGCGCCACGAGGCGCTGCTGCGTGGCCGCGCCCTGCAATCGGAAGGCGTGAGCTGGCTGGAAGAACCGATCCGCCAGGACGACTTCGCCGGCTGCGCGGCGATCGCGCGCGCCCTGCACCTGCCGGTGCAGATCGGCGAGAACTTCGACGGTCCCAAGGACCTGCTGCGCGCGCTGCAGGCCGAGGCCTGCGACCTCGTGATGCCGGACGTGGCGCGCATCGGCGGCGTCACCGGCTGGATGCAGGCCGCCGGCGTGGCCGAGGCGCACGGCATTCCCATGAGTTCGCACCTGATGCCCGAGGTCAGTGCGCACCTGCTGGCCGCCACGCCCACCTGCCACTGGCTCGAATACGTGGACTGGACCGACGCGATCGCCGCCGAGCCGGTGAAGATCGTCGACGGCTGCTGGCCCGTCAACGGGACCCCCGGCTCGGGACACGCGTGGGACGCGGAAAAGGTCGCGCGCTGGCGCATGGAGTGAAGCGCAGCAGGCGCTGCACGGCCGGCGCGCTTTTCCTACAGCCATGTAGGCGCCGACCTACAGCGCCGAATGCAGCGCAGTTGCCTAATGGGAGCCCGAACGGAGCAACACATGCCAGGCACGGATGAGCCCAGCCCCATTGCGCTGCGCGCCGAACCGCGCGGGCTGGATGCTGCCAACGAGGAGCGGGTGGCGCTCGCGCTCACGCTGATGACGCAGTTCTCGCTCGGCGCCGATGTGGCCGAACGCGGCGCCACGGCCGCGGCGATCGCCGGCGCGTTGCAGGCGCTGGCCGGCAGCCAGGAGCTGGCGCCGGAATTGCGCCGCCTGTGCCGGCGGCTGCAGCGCATCTGGGCCGCGGTCGCGGAAGGCGAGCGGCATTAGGCCCTCCGCGACCCTGCTCGCTCAAGCCAGCCGCAGCAGCTCCGCGGCGAGCTCGCCCGGCAGGTCCACCATCACGTCGTGGCCGCAAGCCATCTTCACCACGCGCCAGCCGGGCTGGCCCTCGCACTTGGCGGCGAAGTAGCGGAACGGGCTCGGGTCCCAGTTGTCGGCCAGGATGTAGACGCGCTCCTTCACGGCCTTGCCCGCGTCGGTGAGCAGGAGCGGCGACTCGAAGGTCGCCAGCGCCTGCGGCACGCAGCGGCGGTCCACCCAGGCGCGCCGGTCGGCGCGCACGTTGAAGGCCTCCGCCGGGATCGGCGCCATCAACCCGCTGTGGCCCTCCAGCGCGCTGCCGCGGAAGGCGCCCAGGAAGTTCTGGGCGACCTCCGGGCCCAGGGCCACGGGCAGCAGGCCGTTGAGCGACTGGCCGTGCTGCGGCACGAAGGCGTCGAGATAGACGAGCGCCTTGACGCGGTCCGGCATGCGGTCGGCCACGCCCGTGATCACCATGCCGCCGTACGAGTGCCCGCACAGCACCACGCCGGTGAGTTCCTCCGCCTCGATGCAGCCGCAGACGTCGCGGATGTGCGTCTCCAGGGTGATGTTCTCGGCGCTCTGGTGCGCGCGTTCGCCGACGCCGGTGTGGGTGGGCGTGCAGACCGTGTGGCCCGCGGCGCGCAGCGCCGCCGCCGTGTCGCGCCAGCACCAGCCGCCATGCCATGCGCCGTGCACGAGGACGAAGTTCGCCATGCCTGTCTCCTGGTGGGTGGAAGGAAGCAGACCTTAGGCCGGTGGCGCGCGATGCGCAAGAATCTCCTGATGCACAATGACCACGTGCTTCAGATGGAAATCCACCCCCGGAGGCCCAGCGGCCAGGTCGTGACCGGCGATCCGGCGACCGTGCTGCCGATGGCCCGACGCGCCTTGCTGTCCTGATGTTTCCCTGGTTGGTACTGGCCGCCCTGCTGTCGGCGGCCCCGGCATGGGCGCAGGAC
>NZ_DASSVG010000450.1:0-14121 GCF_035706265.1 Ramlibacter sp.
ACCGCCTCTCGCCGGTGGTGGAGGAGATCCTCTATCCCGCGCTGGAGGACTACCAGATCGACATCATGATCGGTGAAGGTCCCGCGGCCCGCTCGATCAAGCTGGACCTGCAGCCCTTCACGCTGGTGGGCGCGACCACGCGCGCGGGCATGCTGACGAATCCGCTGCGGGACCGCTTCGGCATCGTGGCGCGACTGGAGTTCTACACGGCGGAGGAATTGACGCTGATCGTCAACCGCAGCGCCCGCCTGCTGCAGGCGCCGATCGACGACGAAGGCGCTTCCGAGATCGCCCGCCGCTCGCGCGGCACGCCGCGGATCGCCAACCGCCTGCTGCGGCGGGTGCGCGACTACGCCGAGGTGAAGGGCACCGGCCACATCACGCGCGAGATGGCGCAGAAGGCGCTGGCCATGCTGGACGTCGACCCGCAGGGCTTCGACCTGATGGACCGCAAGTTGCTGGAGGCGGTGATCCACCGCTTCGACGGCGGCCCGGTGGGCCTGGACAACGTGGCCGCCTCGATCGGCGAGGAGCGCGACACGATCGAGGACGTGATCGAACCCTACCTGATCCAGCAGGGCTACCTGCAGCGCACGCCGCGCGGGCGGGTGGCCACGATGGCGGCGTACCGCCACCTGGGCGTGACGCCGCCCAGGGCGGAAGGCGGCTTGTTCGAGCCGTGAACGCTTCGTGGACCAGGGGCTGTTCGTAGGCTGGTGCCGGAGCTGGGGCTTTTCGTAGGCTGGTGCTGGAGCGAAGCGAAAGCCCAGCGATGCGCGAGCGCAGCGGAGCGCTGGGCTTCGGCGGCCGAGGCGGTCGCCTCGGCCGCGCTCAGCGACCAGCCTACGAGCTCGCCCCAGCAGCCTGTGCGGGAGCCGCAGCGCCCGCCGGCACCTCCACCTTGCCCGCCCGCGCGTTGTGCACGATCAGCACCTGCGCCGCGTAGTACGTCGACAGCACCCACAGCGGCGCCAGCGGCACCGGCAGCGCGAAGCGGTTGATCGCCAGGATCGCATCGCTCAGCATGAACAAGCCCGCGCCAACCGCCACGCCGATCGCAGGCCCATCCCGCACCACCGTGGCCCGCCCGATCGCCTGCGCCGCCATCAGCGCGATCACCACGGCATATGCGGCCACCGCCACCTTCAGCACCGGCCCGAGATGCGGGAAGAGCACTGCATACAGCAAGGCCGCCACCGCCAGCGTCGCGGCCAGCGCCCGGCCGCTCGGGAACCAGCGCACGCCCTGCCGGAACAGGCTCAGGTAGCACAGGTGCGCCGCCAGGAAGCTCACCATCCCGGGGATGAAGAAGCCCTCGAGCATCAGGAACACGTCGCCCGCCAGGCACAGGGCCAGGGCGGCGAGCAGCACGTTGCCGAAGCGCCCCTGCGCGCGCGCGGCGACCCAGGCGATGGCGAGCAGCATGGCCAGCGGCTTGAACAGGCGGTGGGCGTCGAGCCAGCCTTCGGCGGCCGTCGCCGTCGCGAGCGCGGCCACTTCGATCAGCAGCACCTCCAGCACCGTGATGCGCCCCTGCATCACGGCGCCCACCGCCCAAATCGCAGCCGTGAGAACGGCCAGCCAGGTGGCGGAACGCGCCAGCGGCAAGCCATCGGCGTGCCAGAGGAACAGCGCGACCCCGCCGAGGATCGCCATGAACTGCACCCCCGCGAACCACGCCACCGCGCGGCCCATGGGCGGGTGGTAACGCGTGACCCGCTCCAGCGCGAACGGCGGCTTGGGGAAGCGCGCGGCCACGTCCGCGGGCCGCCAGCCCGGCGGCTTGAACCACACCCGCAGCTTGTCGCCCCAGGAGCGCGCGTGCCAGCTGTCGCGCGCGAGCGCCCAGTACACCTCCAGGTTCGACCAGAGCGGATCCCAGCTTTCCAGCGGCGCGCGGGTGCCGTAGACGCAGCGCTCGTCTTCCTCGCGGAAGCTGCCGAACAGGCGGTCCCACACGATCAGGATGCCGCCGTAGTTGCGATCGAGGTAGCGCTCGTTCACCGCGTGGTGCACGCGGTGGTTGGAAGGCGAGCAGAACCAGCGGTCGAACCATCCCAGCTTGCCGACGTGCTCGGTGTGCACCCAGTACTGGTACAGCAGGTCGATCAGCGCCACCACGCCGAACACCAGCGGCGGCACGCCGGCCATCGCCATCGGCAGGTAGAAGATCCACCCGAGCAGGGCGCCCGAGCTGGTCTGGCGCAGCGCGGTGGACAGGTTGTAGTCCTGGCTCTGGTGGTGCACCACGTGCGCCGCCCAGAAGACCGCCACTTCGTGGCCGGCCCGGTGCAGCCAGTAGTAGCAGAAGTCGTAGAACACCAGCGCGAGCAGCCAGCCGAAGGGCGAAGTCCAGAAGGCATCGTCGCGCACCAGCGCCGCGTGGGAGAACACCGCGGTGTAGATGCCGATGCGGAACAGGCGGGTGAGGACGGCGCTCACCTGGCTCAGCATGCCGAGCGAGATGCTGTTGATCGCGTCGTTCAGGCGGTAGGTGTCGCGCCCGCGCAGCCGTCCCCAGGCGTATTCGACCGCGATCAGCAGCAGGAAGACCGGGGTGGCGAGGACGATGACTTGGCTGGGGCTCGGTTGCATGATGCTGGGCTTCGCGCTGGCGCGCTCAGCGCCAGCCTACGGTTCAGGTCAACGCACCGCGCGCATCGACGCGGATGATCTTGTCCACGCGGCCCTGCTGCAGGCCGCCGACCACGCCGACCAGGTGGTTGTGCAGGTTGACGGTGGGATCGCAGTGGCCCGGGATCAGCCACACCGTCTCGTCCAGCCGCGGCACGCGCTGGTTGCCCCGCGCCGGCTTCAGCAGGCCGTGCTCGTCGCCGCCATTGAGGTAGTCGAGCTCGCCGGTGGGGTCGAGCGTCAGGGCCCGCGGCAGGCCCGAATCGATCGCGTGGCTCTTGTGGCCGGCGTCGCACACGGCGTGCTGCGGGCCCGAGCTCATGACCTGCGCCTTCACGAACAGCGCGTGCTCGAACTGCGGCTGCGCGGGATCGCGTTCGTTGGCGGCGTAGTCCGCGTCCATGAACAGGAAGGAGCCCGCCTGCAGTTCGCCGTAGACGCCGCTCGCGGCCTCGCACACCATGCTGCCGGTGCCCGCGCCCGTGACCAGGTCCACCGGGATGCCTTCGCGCTCGATCAGCTGGCGCGTGGACAGCACGTCCCGCACCACCTGCGCGATGGCATCGCGTCGGGCCAGCGCCGTGCGCAGGTGCTGCGCCCGCCCGTGGTAGGCCTGCAGGCCGGCGAAGCGCAGCGGCGGATGGCGCCGGATCTCCAGCGCCAGCTCCAGCGCCTGCCGCCCTGGCGGCACGCCGCAGCGGCCCTGGCCGACGTCGATCTCCACGAACACGTCGATCACCGCCGCCGGACCGCCCTGGCGCCGGTCGTCCATGGCGTTGGCGAGCCGCCGCACGCCTTCGAGGCTGTCCACCGCGATGGCGAGCCGGCCCTTGGCCTGCGCCAGCCGGTGCGCGAGTTCCGCCACCCGCGCCAGCTTGGCCGGCGCGACCACCTCGTTGCTGATGTAGATGTCGGTGACACCGCCGGCCGCCATGGCCTCGGCCTCGGCGGTCTTCTGCACGCACACGCCGACGGCGCCGGCCTGCATCTGCAGCCGCGCGAGCGCCGAGCTCTTGTGCATCTTGGCGTGCGGGCGCCAGCGGATATCGTGCTTGCGCGCGAACTCCGCCATCCGGCTCAGGTTGCGCTGCATGGCATCGAGGTCGACCACCAGCGAGGGCGTGTCGATGGCGGAGGCCGGCTGGCCCACCAGCCGCAGCAGGTCTTCAGAAAGAGGTGTTTTCGTCGAAAGCGGCATGTTCCAGGTGCTGCGTGTCCGACCAGCCCACGAGCGTGAAGCCTTCGGGCGTCCACAGCAGCCGGTTGATCGACCCGTTCGGGAGTTGCCAGGTGCGGGGCGAATTGACGGCCTGGCGCGTGGCGATGCGGTAGAGGGTGTCGAGCACGCCGCCGTGGGCCACCACGGCGATCTGCTCGCCGTAGTGGCGCGAGGCCAGGTCGTGCACGGTGCGGTGGATGCGCTCGCGCAGCTCCAGCAGCGACTCGCCGCCTTCGGGCGGCGCCCATTCGGGGATGCGCTTGCGCCAGTTGAGCGCGTGCTCGGGCCAGTTCTGCTGGATCTCGTCGAAGGTCCGGCCTTCGAACATGCCGAAGCGGCGCTCGCGCAGGCCGGGATGGGGAACGACGGGGACGCCCACCGCCTCGCCGATGGCGCGCGCCGTCTCGTGCGCCCGCGCCAGGTCGCTCGAATAGATGGCGCTCAGCTGCTCGCCGGACAGGGCCTGGCCCACCCGGCGGGCCTGCCATCGCCCGGTCTCGTTCAGCTGGATGTCGAGCTGGCCCTGGATCCGTGCGTCCACGTTCCAGGCCGTCTCGCCATGCCGCACGGCGATGATGCGGGTGGCTTCCATACCGGCGCATTGTAGGGAGCGACATTCCGCACCGCGAAAAATCTTTCGCGCTGCGTTGCGCCGGCGCTGGGCCAGGCCTGGCCGACGCCGGGCCAGCCGACGCTGGGTCTGGCCTAGCCGGCGCTGGGCCCGACCTGGATGTCGACCCGGCGCGGCCCCTGCGGCGGGGTGGGGAAGCCCTGCAGGGCGGCCTCGAACATGGCCGGCAGCACGGTGCGGTTGTCGAACCAGGGGCCGTCGTTGATGGCGTGCGTCTCGTAGACCACGCGGTTGGTGGCCAGCTCGCGCACGATCACGCTCACCTCGCGGTGGAACCAGTAGGAGTCGGCGCGCGGCCAGGGCCCGCCCAGGCCCAGGCCGAAGTGGCGGCCGTGGAAGCCCAGGCCCCAGCCGCCGCCCCAGCCCCAGCCCCAGGGACCCCAGTAGGGATCGGCATAGGGCGAGAAGGTGCGCTCGGTGCGCGCACCCACCTGCACGCTGTAGCGCGGGGCGGCGTCGTCGCGGCGCAGGCCGGCCTTGTGCAGGGCCGGGTCGGCCAGCGCTTCGAGTGCCTGCTGCGACGGATCGGCCTGCTGCGACAGCGAGCGCTCGAAGCGGTAGGTGGGCTGCGCCGGCAGCGCAGTGAGCTGCGAGAAGGACTGGACCTGGTTGTCCAGCACGTAGGTGGAGGCGCAGCCGGAAAGCAGCACCGCGAGCGCGGCGAGCACCCCGAGGCGCAGGACGACGAGCATTCGACCCATGGCATCTCCCATCGGCAGGCCGGGCCTGCCTCGGCCAATGGTAGAGCCCCGCAGGCTGCTGGTGGGGCGCGTTTACATGCAGGACGCCGCCGCGGCGGCGCGGGATCAGAGCTTGATGACCTGCAGGGAGGGCAGGGCGGCCGGGGCCGGGAATTCCTCGCGGTCGAAGGCCTTGTCGCCGTCTTCGCTCGGCACGCCGGTGGCGGCGAGGTTGCGGAAGTCGTGCAGCGCCGGGTCGGCCAGGTGCGAAGGCACCACGTTCTGCAGCGCGTGCAGCATGTTGTCCAGCCGGCCGGGGAAGCGCTTGTCCCAGTCGCGCAGCATGTCGCCCACCTGCTTGCGCTGCAGGTTCTCCTGGCTGCCGCACAGGGTGCAGGGGATGATCGGGAACTCGCGCACCGCCGCCCAGCGCACCAGGTCCTTCTCGTTGACGTAGGCGAGCGGGCGGATCACCACGTGGCGGCCGTCGTCGCTTTGCAGCTTGGGCGGCATGCCCTTGAGCTTGCCGCCGAAGAACATGTTGAGGAACAGCGTCTGCAGCATGTCGTCGCGGTGGTGGCCCAGGGCGATCTTGGTGGCGCCCAGCTCGCTCGCCACCCGGTACAGGATGCCGCGGCGCAGCCGGCTGCACAGGCTGCACATCGTCTTGCCCTCGGGGATCTTGTCCTTGACGATGGAGTAGGTGTCCTGCTCCTCGATGCGGAAGTCGACGCCGAGGCCCTTCAGGTACCCGGGCAGCACGTGCTCGGGGAAGCCGGGCTGCTTCTGGTCGAGGTTGACGGCCACGATCTGGAAGCTCACGGGCGCGCGCCGCTGCAGCTTCAGCAGGATGTCCAGCAGGGCGTAGCTGTCCTTGCCGCCCGACCGGCACACCATCACCTTGACGCCCGGCACGATCATGGCGTAGTCGGCGATGGCCTGGCCGACCAGGCGGCACAGGCGCTTCTCCAGCTTGTGGTTCTCGCGTTCGATCTTCGCGGCGGGGGCGGGGGTGGGGGTGGGCTCGGGGGCTGTCCAGACGGCGCTCATGGTGGCGCTATTTTCGCATCGCGGCATCGGCGCCGGCTCGCACGGGGGCTTCTGCCGCGGCCGGAAAGCCCACTTCGACGCACAGCCCGCCCAGGCGCGGCGAGGCCAGCGCCCGCACGCTGGCCCCGTGGACGGCCGCGATGCGCTGCACGATCGACCAGCCCAGTCCGCTGCCGGAGGCCTCGCTGCCCTCGGCGCGGAAGAAGCGCTGGCCGAGCCGCTGGCGGTCCGGCTCGGACAGGCCGGGGCCGTCGTCGTCCACGACCAGCAGGGCCCGCGGGCCCGCGCGGCGCACGCCCACCTCGATCCGCGCCCCGGGCGGGCTGTAGCGCAGCGCGTTGTCCACCAGGTTGCGGCACAGGACGGCGAGCAGCGTCTCGTCGCCCTCGACCACCACGTGCGGCTCGGCGGACAGGCTCACGTTCTGGTGGCGGGCGATGCCGGCCACCGCCAGTTCGGCCACCACGGCCTGGGCCACCGCGCCCAGGTCCACCGGATCGCTGCGGCGCGGCGCGTCGGCCTCCAGCTTCGAAAGCGTCAGCAGCTGTTCCACCACCCGCGAGGCGCGGTCGCAGCCGGCCAGGGTGCGCTCCAGCGCCTGGCGGCGCTGCGGCGCGTCGCCGGCGCCCAGCGCCACCTGGGCCTGGGCGCGGATCGCCGCGATCGGCGTGCGCAGTTCGTGCGCCGCGTCGCCGGTGAAGCGGCGCTCGCGTTCCAGCAGCAGCGCGATGCGCTCGAACAGGCCGTTGAGCGCGTCGACCAGCGGCCGCATTTCGTCCGGCGCGCCAGCGGCGGCGAGCGGCCGCAGGTCTTCGGCCGGACGGCGCGCCAGCGCCGCGCCCAGCGTGCGCAGGGGGCGCACGCCGAGCGCCACCGCCCACCAGCCGGCCAGCAGCAGGATGGGCATGGCCACCAGCATCGGCCAGAGGGTGCTGCGCAGCACGGCGAACAGGATGTCGTTGCGCGACGAGACGCGTTCGGCCACGAACACCTGCACGTCCTTGTCGGCGCCGCGGGTCGCGAACACGCGCCAGGGCCGCTTGCCGACGTCCACCGTGTGGAAGCCGGAGACGGGCTTGCGGCCGTCGCCGACCAGGGGGGCGTCCGGCGCCGACGCCGAGCGCAGGACCAGCTTGCCCTCTTGGAACACCTGGAAGGTCACGCGCCGGCCGTAACGGTGCAGCACCGGCGCGTCGACGCGGTCGTCGTCTTCGAGCTCCGGTACCTCCTGGGCCACCAGCAGCGACGCCGCCTGCGCGAGGTGGCCGTCCAGCAGTTCGTCCAGTTCGTGCCGCACGTCGATCCACGTCATGACGGCCGCCGCCAGCCACACGGCCAGCGATGTGCCCAGCACCATCAGCAGCAGCCGTCCCCGCAGGGACGAGGGCCTCAGCACGCCGGCGCCTCCCGCAGCAGGGTGTAGCCGACGCCGCGCACGGTGTGGATCAGGTTGCTTCCGAGCTTGCGCCGCAGGTGGTGGATGTGCACTTCCACCGCGTTGGAATCGACCTCGCGGCCCCAGGAGTAGAGGTGCTGTTCGAGCTGCTCGCGGGTGAGCACGCGGCCCGCACTGAGCATCAGCGCGTGCAGCAGGTCGAATTCGCGCGTCGGCAGCTGCACCGGCCGGCCGGCCTTGTGCACGGTGTGCGCGGCCGGGTCCAGCTCCACGTCCTGCGCCCGCAGCACCTCCTCCGGCTGGCCGTGCGAGCGCCGCACCAGGGCGCGCAGGCGGGCCGCCAGTTCGTGCAGGTCCACCGGCTTGAGCACGTAGTCGTCGGCGCCGGCGTCGAGGCCGCGGATGCGGTCGGGAATCGCATCGCGCGCGGTGAACACCAGCACCGGCACGCGGATGCCCTGGGCGCGCGCGGCCGCGAGCACGTCGAGGCCGTCCTTGCGCGGCAGGCCGAGATCCAGCACCGCGGCGGCATGCACGCCGGCGCGCAGTTCGCGTTCGGCGGCGTCGCCGCTGCGCACCCAGTCGACCTGGAAGCCGAGCTGGCGCAGGCCCGATTGCAGGCCGTCGCCCAGCAGGGGATCGTCTTCCGCGAGCAGGATGCGCATGCGCCCGGCCTCAGTCTTCGTCGTGATCGTCGTCGTGATCGTGGTGGTGGTGGTGCCCGGACAGGAGCGCCGCCTGTTCCGCGGCCGGCGCCGCCTGCCACTGCAGCCACCAGAAGCCCAGCACGCCCGCCAGCAGCACCAACGCGACGCTGCGCCACGGGCTGCGGATGCCTTCGGCGCCGGGCGCCGGCTTGCGGCCGTGGACCATCGCGGCCACCAGGTTCTCCCGGTGCAGCAGGCTGCTGGCCACCACCGCGGCCACGTGCAGCACCACCAACGCCAGCATCGTACCCGCGAGCGTCTCGTGCACTTCCTTCATCCAGTGGCCCGCGATCTGCTCGTAGTACGCCCAGCCGGAGAGGGCGGTCAGCGCCGTCAGCCCCAGCAGGGCGACGATGGCCAGCCCGCCGGCCGGATTGTGGCCGGTGTGGTGCCGCGGTTCGCGGCCGAAAAGCGAACCGAGGTACTCCAGCGCCGCGCGCGGACCGCGCACGAACTGCGTGAAGCGCGCGTGCCGCGTGCCCACCAGGCCCCAGAGGATGCGGAAGGCCACCAGCCCCGCCATCGTGTAGCCGGCGGTGACGTGCACCAGCTCCCAGCGCTCGCCGTCCGAGGTGAGCCAGGCGACGGCGAAGCTGGCCGCCAGCAGCCAGTGGAAGACGCGCACCGGCGCGTCCCACACCAGGGTGCCGCGTGGGTTTTCAGCAGGGGATGCAGGGACTGTGTCCATCGGGTTCTCCTTGTCCGGCCGGGAGAGCGGGCCGTGCAGATGGAGGCATGTTCCACGGTCGCGCTTAGTGTTTTCTTAACGGCTACCGTGCGCCGCGGGCCGCCGCCGCGGCGCCGCCCCTTAGGGGTAAGTCCCGAACGAATCTCACTCCCGTCGAGTTGACCGGCCTGAGGTGGATTCCCTAACCTAGCCGCCCGGCCTGCTCTAGCCGCCCGGCCCGCTGGTCGCACCGCAACAAGTTCAGGAGACGCCATGAAGCATGTGAACCCCACCCGCATCGTTCTCGCGCTCACCGTCGGCCTCGCAGCCGCCTGGCCGGCGGCCGCGCAGCAGGTCACCATGATGACCGGCCCGCAGGGCGGCTCCTGGATCCCGCTGGGCGGCGCGCTCAAGCACATGTGGGAACAGGCCGTGCCGGGCCTGCGCATCCAGCAGACGCCGGGCGCGGGCGTCGCCAACGTGCGAGGCGTCGACGAAGGCAAGGCGCAGATCGGCTTCGCCAATTCGGCCAGCACGGTGGACGGCCTCGAGGGCCGCCCGCCCTATACGAAGAAGGTCACCAAGGTCTGCCAGATCGCCAACCTGTATCCGCAGTACTTCCAGGTGGCCGCGCTGGCGGACGCGAAGATCCAGTCCTACGCCGACCTCAAGGGCAAGACCCTGGTCACGCAGCCGAAGGGCAACACCTCGGAAGTGCTGACCGCGGAGGTCCTCAAGTTGAACGGAATGTCCTACCAGTCGCTGGCCAAGGCGAACTTCCAGGCTTCCTACAACGACGCCGTGGCGATGATGAAGGACGGCCACGTCCAGGTGATGACGCTCGGCACCACGGCGCCCGCTTCCGCGGTGATGGACCTCGCCAGCGCGCGCGACATGCACCTGGTGCCGGTGGACGACAAGACCATCGCCGGCCTGCAGAAGGAGAACCCGGGCTACCAGAAGCTGGTGATCCGCGCCGGCACCTATCCCAAGCAGGACAAGGACGTGCCCGTGATCGGCTACTCCACCCACATCGTGGCCGCCTGCGACCTGCCCGAGGACGTGGTCTACAAGATGACCAAGGCGATGGCCCAGAACGTCGACGCGATGGCGGCGGTGGTGAAGCCGATCACCGGCCTCACGCCCAAGGCGATGGCGGCCAACATCGGCGTGCCGCTGCACAAGGGCGCGGAGAAGTTCTACAAGGAAGTGGGCGCGCTGTGAGCCGGGGCCAGGCGTGAGCGTCCCGAGCGGCCAGATCGTCTCCGACGAAGTGCAGGCGACGCCGCCGGCCACGCGGGCACTCGCCCTCGTGGTGACGGCCGTGGCGGTCGCCATGTCGCTGTACCACATGTACGTGGCGGGCTTCGGCCCGCCCGAGGCGATGGTGTTCCGCGGCACGCACCTGCTGTTCGCGCTCACCCTGGTCTACCTGCTGTACCCGCTGCGCCCCGGCGGCGCCGGTGCGTGGCGCCTGGTCGATGCGGCCCTGCTCGCGGCCGGCTGGGCCTTCGTGCTCTACATCTTCCTGAACTACGAGTACTTCATCAACCGCATCATCTACATCGACGACCTCAAGCCCTGGGACAAGGTGATGGCGGTGCTGTCGGTGGTGGTGGTGCTCGATGCCACGCGGCGCGTGATCGGCTGGGCCCTGCCGGCCACGGCGGTCGTCTTCCTCGTCTACGCCGTCTTCTTCACGGAAGTGAAGGCCCAGGTGCTGATGGAGCAGTTGTACCTCTCCACCGAGGGCATCTTCGGCTCCACCCTCGGCGTGTCGGCCAGCTACGTGATGCTGTTCGTGCTGTTCGGCGCCTTCATGGAGCGCAGCGGCACCGGCCAGCTGTTCATGGATTTCGCCATGTCGCTCACCGGGCACACGGCGGGCGGCCCCGGCAAGGTGGCGATCGTGTCGTCCAGCCTGTTCGGCACCGTCTCCGGCAGCGCGGTGGCCAACGTGATGGTGGACGGCCCGATCACGATCCCGCTGATGAAGCGCACCGGCTTCCGCCCGCCCTTCGCCGCCGCGGTCGAATCCGTCGCCTCCACCGGCGGGCAGATCATGCCGCCGGTGATGGGCGCCGCCGCCTTCGTGATGGCGGAATTCCTCGCGGTGCCGTATGCCCAGGTCGCCCTGTGGGCGCTGGTGCCGGCGGTGCTGTACTACATCGCGGTGTTCTTCGCCGTGCACTTCGAGGCCCGGCGCTACGGCCTGGCCGGCGTGCCGCGCGCGCAGCTGCCACTGCTGGGGCAGGTGCTGCGCGTGCGCGGCCACCTGTTCCTGCCGATCCTGCTGGTGCTGGTCGGCCTGATGCTCGGCTACTCGGCGCCGCTGGCCGCGCTGGTGGGCGCGCTGTCCTGCCTGCCGATCGCGCTGCTGCGCGCTTCCACCCGCGCCGGCATCGGCTGGCGCAGCGTGCTCGACGCGCTGGTGGACGGCGCGCGCAACACGCTGGCCGTGGCGATGGCCTGCGCCTGCGCCGGCATCGTGATCGCGGTGGTCACCATCACCGGCCTGGGCATCACCTTCACCGACGTCGTGATCGGCCTGGCGCAGAACTCGCTGGTGCTGGCGCTGGTGCTCACCGCGATGGCGGGCATCGTGCTGGGCATGGGCATGCCCACCACGCCGGCCTACATCGTGATGGTCTCGCTGCTGGTGCCGGCGCTGGTGAAGCTGGGCGCCGTGACGCCGGCGGCCCACATGTTCGCCTTCTACTTCGCGATCCTGTCGGCCATCACGCCCCCGGTGGCGCTGGCGGTGTTCGCGGCGTCCGGCCTCGCGAAGGCCGACCTGTGGCAATCCGGCTGGGAGGCGGTGCGCATCGCCGCGCCGACCTACATCGTGCCCTTCATGTTCGTGTACGAGCCGTCCCTGCTGCTGATCGGCGACTGGTTTACGGCGCTGACGTCGTTCGCATCGGCCTGCTTCGGCGTGATCTGCTTCTCCGCCGCGCTGCAAGGCTTCCTGGTCGGGCGCGACGCGAAGTGGTGGGAGCGGGCGGTGCTGCTGGTGGCGGCCGTCCTGCTGATCAAGCCGGGCTACATCACCGACGCGATCGGTCTGGGGCTGCTGGCCATGGTCTACCTGAGCAACCGCTTCCTCGGCGCGGCGGCCGCGCCGCTGGCGCCACCGGTGGCGGAGGAGACGCTGGAGTAGCGCGCTACCAGAGCCCGGTCTCGACCCGGATCGCGACCTCGCAATCGTCGAAGATCTCCAGCTTGACGATGCGCACCCGCACGCCCAGCACGCCGGGCAGCTGCATCAGGCGGTGTGCCAGCTTGCCGATCAGCGACTCCAGCAGGTTGACGTGCACCGCGGTGCACTCCTCGATGATGATGCGCCGCACCTTGCGGTAATCGAGCACGTGGGTGATGTCGTCGTCGCGCGGCAGCAGGGGCTGGGTGCCGAGGTTCAGTTCGGCATCCACCAGGATCGGCTGCGGCGCCTCCTTCTCGTGTTCCAGGATGCCGAGGTTGGCGTCGAAGCGCAGGCCCTCGAGGGTCAGGATCTGGGTGCCGGCCTTGCTCATCACATCAGCGAGAAATCGCGGTCGAACTTCATGAGGTGCTGCCCGCCGTCGACGAGCAGGGTGGAGCCGGTGACGGCGCCGTTCTCCAGCGCGAAGCGCACGGCATGGGCGATGTCTTCCGGCGTCGAGGAGCGGCCGATCGGCGAGAGCTTGTGCAGCTCCTCGAAGCGCTCCTGCGAGAGCATGTGGCTGGTGAGCGTGAGCCCGGGCGCGACGCCCACCACCCGCAGTTCGGGCGCCAGCGCCTGTGCGAGCAGCGTTGTGGCCGCCTGCAGCGCCGCCTTCGACAGCGTGTAGCTGAAGAAGTCCGGATTCGGGTTCCACAGCTTCTGGTCCAGCAGGTTCACCACCACGCCGCCGCCGCTGCGCTCGCGCGCGTGCGCGGCCAGGCATTGCGCGAGCACGATGGGCGCCGCCGTGTTGGTGGCCAGGTGGGTGGCGAGCGCCGCATAGCCGAAGCTCTGGGCGCTGTCGTGCTGGAACTGCGAGGCGTTGTTGACGACCGCGTCGATGCGGCCGAAGCAGGCCAGCACCTGCGCGAACAGCTCGCGCGTCGGCGCTTCCTGCTCGAGGTCGGCCCGGAAGGCCTCGGCCCGCGCGTGCTGCCGGCAGGCCTCGACGGTCTGCTTCGCCCCGTGTTCCGAATCGCGGTAGTGCACGGCCACCTGCCAGCCGTGGGCGGCGAGGTCCAGGGCGATGGCGCGGCCGAGGCGGCGGCCGGCGCCGGTGACGAGGACGGTGCGGCCGGCGCTCATTCGCCGACCATGCTGCGGTGAACCAACATGCATCGAGTGTAACGAGCGCGCTGCACAAGCTGGTGGCCCAGCAGGCGGCGCGCGCCGGCGGCTGGCTGCCCTTCGACCGCTACATGGCGCTGGCGCTCTATGCGCCGGGCCTGGGCTACTACGCCAACGCCTCCCGCAAGTTCGGCCACCTGCCGTCCTCGGGCAGCGACTTCGTCACCGCGCCCGAGATGAGCCCGCTGTTCGGGCGCACCCTGGCCGCGCAGCTGGGCGAGGCGCTGGAGCGGACCGGCACGCAGGAAATCTGGGAGTTCGGCGCCGGCTCGGGCGCGCTCGCGCGCGAGCTGCTGCAGTCGCTGGGCGACCGCATCACCCGCTACACGATCGTGGAGCTCTCGGCCAGCCTGCGCGAGCGCCAGCAGCAGGCGCTCGCGCCCTGGGGCGATCGCGTGCAGTGGGCGAGCGAACTGCCGGCGGCGATGCACGGCGTGGTGGTGGGCAATGAAGTGCTCGATGCGATGCCGGTGAAGCTGCTGGCCCGCAAGGGCGGCGTGTGGCACGAGCGCGGCGTGCGCATCGAGGGCGAGCAACTGGCCTGGGTCGACCGCCCGACCGACCTCCGTCCGCCGCTGGAGCCCGCAGGTCCGCAGGACTACCTGACCGAGATCCATCCGCAGGCCGAAGCCTTCATCCGCACGCTGGCCGCGCAGCTGGGCGAGGCGCTGGAGCGCACCGGCACGCAGGAACTGTGGGAGTTCGGCGCCGGCTCGGGCGCGCTCGCGCGCGAGCTGCTGCAGTCGCTGGGCGACCGCATCACCCGCTACACGATCGTGGAGCTCTCGGCCAGCCTGCGCGAGCGCC
>NZ_DASSVG010000451.1:0-3294 GCF_035706265.1 Ramlibacter sp.
CCCTGCCCGACCGGCGCGGCTCGCTCAACGTCGACGACGAAGGCAACCCGAGCCAGCGCAACGTGCTGATCGAGGACGGCATCCTGCGCGGCTACATCCAGGATTCGCTCAACGCCCGCCTGATGGGCGTGGCGCCCACCGGCAACGGCCGCCGTGAGAGCTATGCCCACATCCCGATGCCGCGCATGACCAACACCTACATGCTGGGCGGCGACAAGGCGCCGGAGGAGATCGTGGCCAGCATCGAGAAGGGCCTCTACGCCACCAACTTCGGCGGCGGCCAGGTCGACATCACCTCGGGCAAGTTCGTGTTCTCGGCCAGCGAGGCCTACTGGGTCGAGAACGGCAGGATCCTCTATCCCGTGAAGGGCGCCACCATCGTCGGCAACGGCCCCGACGCGCTGACGCGCGTGAGCATGATCGGCAACGACATGCGGCTCGACACCGGCGTGGGCACCTGCGGCAAGGAAGGCCAGAGCGTGCCGGTGGGCGTGGGCCAACCCACGCTGCGCATCGACGGCCTGACGGTGGGCGGCACGGCCTGATGCGAGGCGGCCTGGCAACGCGGCCCGACGACCGTACTGGACGGCGGGCCTGCGGAATGTGTTAAATTGACTGCATGCGTTCCGTTCGCGCCTTCTTTTTCGGCTACTTTTGGTTCTCCAGCGCCCCCGGCGGAAGAGAGATCTGAGCGTACCCGCGACAAACGCAACGAACCTCGAAAAACCGCCGGCACCCCCGGCGGTTTTTTCTTGGGCCCCCGAATACCACCACAGGAAGAAGCCGTCATGAATCCGCCCAAAGCAGCCGCCAGCGATGCCTGGCATGCGCATCCCGTCGACCGTACCAGCCAGACCGACGACCAGCGCATCAAGGACATCACCGTGCTGCCGCCCCCCGAACACCTGATCCGCTTCTTCCCGATCCGCGGCACGGCCGTGGAAAGCCTGGTGAGCGGCACCCGCCGCGCCATCCACAACATCATGGCGGGGCAGGACGACCGCCTGCTGGTGGTGATCGGCCCGTGCTCGATCCACAACCCCGACGCGGCGCTGGACTACGCGCGCAAGCTGAAGGAGGCGCGCGACAAGCATCGCGACACGCTGGAGATCGTGATGCGGGTGTACTTCGAGAAGCCGCGCACCACGGTGGGCTGGAAGGGGCTGATCAACGACCCCTACCTCGACGAGAGCTACCGCATCGACGAGGGCCTGCGCATCGCGCGCCAGCTCCTCATCGAGATCAACCGGGTGGGGCTGCCGGCCGGCAGCGAATTCCTGGACGTGATCTCCCCGCAGTACATCGGCGACCTGATCGCCTGGGGCGCCATCGGCGCCCGCACCACCGAGAGCCAGGTGCACCGCGAGCTGGCGTCGGGCCTGTCGGCGCCGATCGGCTTCAAGAACGGCACCGACGGCAACATCAAGATCGCCACCGACGCGATCCAGGCCGCCGCCCGCGGCCACCACTTCCTCTCGGTGCACAAGAACGGCCAGGTCGCCATCGTGCGGACCAACGGCAACCGCGACTGCCACGTGATCCTGCGCGGCGGCAAGGCGCCCAACTACGACGCCGAGAGCGTGGCCACGGCCTGCCGCGAGCTGCAGGCCGCCAAGCTGCCGCCGACGCTGATGGTGGACTGCAGCCATGCCAACAGCAGCAAGCAGGCCGAGCGCCAGGTGGCGGTCGCCAGGGACATCGCCGGCCAGATCGCCGGCGGCTCGCGCAACATCTTCGGCGTGATGGTCGAAAGCCACCTGGTCGCGGGGGCGCAGAAATTCACCCCGGGCAAGGACGACCCCAAGGCCCTGGAGTACGGCAAAAGCATCACCGACGCCTGCATCGGCTGGAGCGAATCGGTCGAATTGCTCGAAGTTCTCGCCCAGGCGGTGCGTGACCGCCGCCAGAAGGTCGCTGTTTGATTTACATCTAGTAACTGTCGTTGTATATTTGTTTCGACTCGGGGTGGAAGAGGCGGAGGAGAGACAAATGACGATCGAGGTGCCTGGCCTGCGGCTGGGCCTGGCCGGCTTCGGCGAGGCGCAGCAGAAGCTGGCCGCGGAGGCCGCCCAGGCGGCGGCCACGCCGCGTTTCAGCTGGGAGGTGGGCTCCTTTGCCGAGGCCGACGCCTGGTGGCTGGACGGCCGGCGCACCATGCTGATGCCCAACAAGCACCTGCGGGTGCAGCCCGCCGTGCCTTCGGGCCGCTCGGTGCAGATCGCGTTCGCCGACGTGGACCGGCCGGTGGCCTTCACGCTGCCTCTGGCCGCGGCCGATTTCAAACCCACCCTGCGCTTCGCGCTGGAGGAGCGCGAGGCGGCCGTGCAGGTGCTGCACCAGTTCGCCGGCTTCATGCAGATCATGCTGGCGCAGTTCTGCCTGGCCTCCAGCATCTCGGACAAGCAGCCCACGCTCGGGGCCGGTTCCTGGGAAGTGCTGCGCGAAGGCGAACTGGTCGCGGTCGTGGACCTGAAGATGGGCGCGGCGGTCGACCCGACGGCCGGGCCGCAGGATTTCGACGACGCGACCTGGTGCGTGCGCGAGCACGGCGCCGTGATGATCCCGGTGAACTGGCCGCGCGCCAGCATCTCGCAGCTGATGTGGCAGTACGCGCAGCGCAGCCGGCGCGACCTGCTGCCGCCGCACTACCGGACCAAGCCGCTGTTCTTCCGCCGGCCGCCGCGGCTGGCCCAGCGCCAGCTGCGCGACGCGCACCTGCTGCTGATGCGCGAACTGGTGGCCCAGCCGGGCATGGACTTCGAGGCGCTACAGCAGTCCACCGGCATGGGCGACGGGGCGCTGGCCCGCTGCCTCTCGGCGCTCTACGTGGTGGGCTCGATCACGTCGAACCCGCGCCGTGCCAGCGCCGCGGCCAATCTCGCCGCCGCGGTGCGCGACCCGGCGCCTTCGAAGCAGAGCCTGTTCGAATCGGTGATGGACACCACCCCGCGCGGGGCGGACATCACGGTGCGGGCGGCGCTGGACTGAGCGCGGGGCTCAGCGCCCGAGCGCCTCCAGCAACTGGCCGTGGATCCCGCCGAAGCCGCCATTGCTCATGCAAAGGATGTGGTCGCCCGGCCGCGCCGCGGCGATCACCTGCTGCACCAGTTCGGGAACGGTCTGCGCCACCCGGGCCTTGTCGCCCATGGGCTGCAGCGCCTCGACGGGGTCCCAGCCCAGGCCGCCGGCGTGGCAGAAGGACAGGTCCGCCTGCTCCAGGCTCCAGGGCAGCTGCGCCTTCATCATCCCCAGCTTCATGGTGTTGCTGCGTGGCTCGAACACCGCCAGGATGCG
>NZ_DASSVG010000452.1:0-4254 GCF_035706265.1 Ramlibacter sp.
AGCACGTTGCGCTGGCCCTCCAGGCCCGAGCCGATGCGCACGCCGCTACCGGCCGGCGGCGGCTGGTCGGCGCCGAAGGTCGATTCCCAGGGCCGGGCCGAGGCGTCGTTGCCCACCTTGGCCGGGTTGTACTGCCGCAGGGGGATGGCCGAATCGGCGCTGCTGCCCGCGCCCTGGTAGGCATAGCCGCCGTGGCCGGCGGCCAGCTGGCGGCGGGCCCGCACCATGCCGATGACGGCCATGACCACCAGCGCCAGCAGCGCGATCAGCAGGAACTGGGCGAAGCCGGCGCCGAGGCCGAGGCTGCTCGCCAGCCAGGCCAGGCCCAGGCCGGCAGCCAGGCCGCCGAGCATGCCGCCCCAGCGGCTGCGGGCCGGTTGCTGCGCCGGCGCGGTGGCGCCGGGTTGCGCACTCGGGCTGCGCTGCGGCGCCGCGTTGGTGGCGCCCGGGGCCACCGCCGGCGGCGTGGCCTGGCGCTGCATCACGTTGGGCGACTGGCGGCCGATGGACATGCCGCCGCCCAGCCGGCGCGCCGCATCCGCATCCTCCACCGTGCCGAGGGCCAGGGCCATCGCCAGCATCACGGTCCAGAACTTCATCTTGCTCTCCTTCGCCGACCCGGTTGGGGGCTCAGCACTTGATTCCAACATGCAGGGCCGCCACGCCCGCCGTCATGTTGTGGTAGTCCACGTGGCCGAAACCGGCCATCTTCATCATCCCCTTGAGTTCCTCCTGGCCGGGGTGCATGCGGATCGATTCGGCCAGGTAGCGGTAGCTCGCCTCGTCGCGCGCGATGAAGCGCCCCAGCCGCGGCAGCACGTTGAAGGAATACCAGTCGTAGGCCTTCTCGAGCGGGCGCGCCACCTTGGAGAACTCCAGCACCAGCAGCTTGCCCCCGGGCTTGAGCACGCGGTGCATCTCGGCCAGGGCCTTGTCCTTGTGCGTCATGTTGCGCAGGCCGAAGCCGACGCTGACGCGGTCGAAGCTGTCCCGCGCAAAAGGCAGTTTCTCCGCGTCGCAGACCAGGGTGGGAAGGACGAGGCCGGCATCGAGCAGACGGTCGCGTCCGACGCGCAGCATGGACGCGTTGATGTCCGTGTGAACCACCATGCCGGTGCTGCCCACCTTGCGGGCGAAGGCCTGGGCCAGGTCGCCCGTGCCGCCGGCGATGTCCAGCACGCGCTGGCCGGGCTTGAGGTCCGCCACCAGCACCGTGTACGCCTTCCAGGCGCGGTGCAGGCCCATGGACATCAGGTCGTTCATCACGTCGTAGCTGGGCGCCACCGAATCGAAGACGCCGCGCACGCGGCGGGCCTTCTCACGCTCGTCGACGGTCTCGAAGCCGAAGTGGGTCTTGCTCATGGCCTTGCCTTCCTCAATGCCCGCAGGAGGGCGCCGCCTTGGCGGCCATGGGGGCGTCGCGGTCGACGCCGGCCTCCTGCAGCCGGCGCTCGTACTCCTGCCAGAGCTGCGCCTGCTGCGAACCGAGGTAGTACAGGTAGTCCCAGGAATAGATCCCGCTGTCGTGCCCGTCGGAGAAGACGGGCTTGACGGCATAGTTGCCGATCGGCTCGAGCTGGACGATGTCGACCTTGCGCTTGCCGGTCTGCAGCACCTCCTGGCCGGGGCCGTGGCCCTGCACTTCCGCCGAAGGCGAATACACGCGCATCAGCTCGAAGGGGATGCGGAACACCGAACCATCGGAAAACCCGACCTCCAGCACGCGCGAGGCGCCGTGCAGGGTGATGGATTCGGGCGAAGGAGTCTCGCTGCTCAAACCGGCCATGCTGCCAGTTTAAGCGCAGCACGGCGGTTCAGAACCGATACGAGACGTTCACGTAGAAACGATCGTCGCCGTTTTGCGGAGAGTTGGAGTTCAGCGACAACGGCACCCGGCTGCCCTGCACGATCCGGCCGTAATCGAGCGAGGCGCCGAAGCCGCCGGCGGCGTAGCGCAGCCCCGCTCCGACGCTGGCGAGCCGGTCGGACGACGGTTTGTTCAGCCCGTTGGGCTGGTTGTTCCAGAGCCGGCCGGCATCGACGAAGCCGAGCAGGCGCAGGCCGCCCGCGATCTCCGGCGTGGTGACTTCCAGGGTGGCGGAAATCCCCTTGTCGCCCGAAAGCGGCCGTTCGACGTCCGTGCCGCGCACCGAGCCGAGGCCGCCCAGGCCGAACTGCTCGCCGGAGATCAGCACGTCCGGGCTGTACTGGAACAGCGTGCGCAGCGCCCAGACCCAGGTCCGCGCGAAGGGCGCGGTGTAGCTGGCCGCCCCGCGCAGGGCCTTCCAGTGCACGGTGGCGATGCGCGGGTCCTCGCTGCGGTAGGAGGCGAGGTCGTCGTGGGCGCCGGCGCCGGTGTTGGCGGCCGCCTCGAGGCTGTAGCCCCAGACGGCGCGGTCGCTCTCCATGCGCGCGCTGTAGCCGAGGGTGATCGGGCGGCTGCGCCGGTCGAGCGCGCCGGGCGCCACCACGTCGTCGATCCTGGCGGCGTCGAACACCCGGTCGTCCAGGCCGAAGCTCACGTAGCTGCGGCGGCCACCCCGCGGCGGCAGGTACAGCGTGTAGCTCAGGCCCAGTGTGTGGCCGGCGCCGGTGCTGGTGAAGGCGCCGAAGTCGCCCACCACGTCGGAGCGGGTGTAAGTGGCGGCGACCACGCCGCCGGCGGCGTACAGCGGCGCCTTGTAGGCCAGGCCCAGCTGCTTCACGTCGCTGGTGCGCCGCAAGGAGGTGGTGTAGGCGCCGATGAACTGGTGGTCGCGGTCGAAAACGTTGGTGTGACCGGCGGTGAGCGTCACCCGGTCGTGGCCGGTGGCGGACGATCCGGCGTTGGAGGCCGCCAGGCCCAGCGTCCAAGGCCGCTGTTCGCGCACCGTGATGGTGGCGTCGACCTGGTCCGGCTGCTCCGATTCGCGCAGGCCCACCTGCAGCTGCTTGTTGGGGTTCTCGTTGGCGATCGCCGCCTGCACGGCGAGCCGCTTGAAATTGGGGGCCTCGCCTTCGCGCAGCTCGGGCAAGGTGCGGCGGACGTTGGCCTCGCTGTAGAGGTCGCGACCTTCGATCTCCACCTTGCCGACGGCGAACTTCACGATGGAGAGCCGCACGATCGCTCCCACCTCCTGCGGCGGCAGGGCGACGCGGTGCAGGCCGTAGCCGGCGTCACGGAAGGCGGCTTCGAGGGCGGCGGTGGCCTGCTGCAGCGTCTGCAGGGTCGCGTCGGGGCGCAGGAAGGGCGCCAGCACGCGCTGCGCGGCGGCGTCGCCGATCGGGTTGTCGCCCTCGAGCCGGAAGCCGCGCAGGGGGAACACCGCGGCCGGCGCGGGTTGCGCCATGGGCGGCGTGGGCTGCGCCGCCGGCTGGGCGCCTGCGCTGCCGGCCGCCAGCGCGAGCAGCACCAGCAGCGGGGGCTGCACGGCGCGCACCGGGGCGAGGCCTCTTCGCATCGTTCTTCCCGCTTCTCGTTCTTCTCGGGCGGCCATTGTGGCGGGGAGCGGCCGCTAGCGGCAGACGTTGCTGCCGCGCAGGCCCGACTCGCCGAGCACCGAAGCGGCCAGGGGATTGCGCGCGGTGGGCAGCGGCATGCGGTCGAATTCGATGAACTTCGGGATCAGCGCCGGCCGCAGCATCTCGCCGGTGCTGCCGGCGAAACCGGCCTCGCCCCGGCCGAGGTGCAGCACTTCGCGCGGGCCGGCGATCTCGATGTCGCCCTCGCGCACGAAGACGAACAGGCCGACCTCGGCATCCGACACCCCCGCCCGGGCGAACAGCTTGGCCGGCACGGTCACCTGGTCGGGCCGCACGCCCTCCACCGCGGGTTGCGTGTCCAGCGGGCGGATGCCCTGCGGCGAAATGAAGAGGCCCTGCCCCGCCTGCAGCACCTGCAGCGCGGTCTGCCCCTGCGGCGTGACGTCGATCGCGCCGAGCCAGGCCCAGACCGTGAGGCCCTCGTCGGCACCGCCGGCGCCGCTCTCGCCGGCGCAGGCCCCGCTGCACAGCACGTCGAAGCCGGTGCCGCGGATGCCGATCGCGGCGGTGGCGGTGCCGAAGCCGACGTTGCGGTGGTTGGCCCGGGCGATCAGCCCCGTCAGCGCCCGCACCGTGCCGCGCAGGATGGAGACGAGGAAGCTGCCCTCGGCCGCGTTCTGCTCGTCGTACACGAAGTTGTCGATGCGCAAGCGCGTCTGCGAGCCGAGCGTCACGCGCGATTCGTCGCGGAAGGCGAGCACGGCCTGGGCCCCGCGCGCCGTCTCCACCACG
>NZ_DASSVG010000453.1:0-13738 GCF_035706265.1 Ramlibacter sp.
CCTGGTCGAGGAAGTCGCCCGCCTTGACGGAGAACTTGAATCCGTCGCGCGTGAATTCGATGGGGCTCTTTTCGACCCCGGCGAAAGTGCCGACCAGCGGCGCGAGCCCGGCCGCCGGCCCGCCGGCCTTGCCGCTGGCGATCTCCACCAGGGCAGCGGTCTGCGCCTCCGATGCCGAATCGTCGACGATCAGGCCGATCGCCATGTTGCCCTGGGCCATCGGGCCGGGCGCATTGAGCACGATCACGAACGAGAGACCATCGAGCGCCACGCCGTCCTTCGCGCCCTTGTCGATGTGCAGGGCCACCGCGGCGTAGCACTTGCCGTCGGTGGGGCGGGCGGTGAGGTTGGAACTGATGCACGGACAGAGCAACTCGCAGTTGCACGTTTCCATGTACTGCCCGGAGATTTGCCAGCTGGCCATCGGGTCCTCCTGACGCAGATCCGCGGCGTCGCCACGGAACGCGCAGGATAGCTCCGGCGGGAAGCGGAACGCAAGACACCGCAGCTGCTGCTCGACAGCCCGCACCGTGCTCGCGAACTCTTGACACCGGCGCCGCCGGAAGCGATGGTCCGGGCCGGAGCCTTCCCATGCAGCCGGCGCCCATCGTCCCCCCAGCCCACGCGCGGCACGCGTGGTTGCTCGTGCGGCAGCCGTGGTGGACGCTGGCCTTGCTGCTGCTCGCCGCGGCAGGCTGGTCGTTCCTGGCCTGGATCGCGCTCGACATGGAGTCGGCCGCGGCGCAGTGGATGATGCCGGCCTCTTCCGACTGGAGCGTCGGCGTCGCGCTGGCCGTGTGGGGGATGTGGGCGGTGATGATGGCCGCGATGATGCTGCCCTCCGCGTGGCCCATGGTGCTGACGTTCGTCGCGCTCGGACGCCGCAGCGGCAAGCACTCCCATGCCGTCGCATTCGTCGCGGCCTACCTGTTCGTATGGAGCGCCTTCAGCCTGCTCGCCACCGCGCTGCAGTGGGGCGCGCAGGTGCTGGGATGGACGAACCCCATGGCCGCCAGCCGGTCGGCCGTCCTCACGGGCGCACTGCTGCTGGCCGCCGGGGCCTACCAGTTCACGCGGCTGAAGGATCTCTGCCTGCAAACCTGCCGTTCGCCGGTGGGTTTCCTGTTCACCGAATGGCGTTCCGGTGCGCGTGGCGCCTTCGTGATGGGCGCGCGCCATGGGCTGCTGTGCGTCGGCTGCTGCTGGGCCCTGATGCTGCTGCTGTTCGTCGGCGGCATCATGAACCTGCCGTGGATCGCGGCGCTGGCAGCGGCAGTGGCCCTGGAGAAGCTCGCGCCGCGGGCGCGCCTCCTCGCCCGGATGATGGGCCTGCTGCTGCTCGCCGCCGGCGCGACGAAGCTGCTGGCGCTGCCGATGTAGCAGGCGGCGCGCTCAGGCCGTCGCAACGCCGGGTGGGACGCGGCGCGGCGTGCGCGCGGCCGACCTCACCCTGCCCCGTGGCACTTCTTGTACTTCTTCCCGCTGCCGCAGGGGCACGGATCGTTGCGGCCCGGTTCGGGCGCCTTGCGTACCGGGTCGGTCCGCGGGCCCAGGCTGCGCCACACCTGGCGCAGCGAGTAGGTCGCCCAGATGGCGGCGGCGAGCCGGTCGAGGCGCTCGTTGCTCACGCTGGGCGGGCCGTCCTCGCTGTACATCGAGAGGGCCGGCGCGCGGGAATCGCCTTCCGTGAGGGCGACGATGTCCTCCAGCGCGCCTTCCACGATCTCCGCCGCTTCCGCATCACGCGGCGCAGCCCAGTCTTCGGGCCAGCTCTCCACCACGTACATGAAGCCCAGGGCCCACACCTGCGCGTCGGCCGGCAAGTCGGCGAGGTCGCCCTCCATGCGCTCTTCCGGCGGCAGGGAGAGGATGGCGCCGCGCGTGTCGAGCGCCTCGGGGTGGTAGGTGCGCTCGTCCTCCAGCACCTCCACCGGCTGGTCGAGCGCCAAGGCGATCTCCTGCCAGCGCCGGCGCCAGCGCCAGACGAACTCCATGTGCTCCATGGGCCGGAAGTCCTCGCCCAGCAGCACCGGCCAGTATTCCTCCGGCGGCACCTCGCGCCGCATGCAGACCAGGGCCGCGAGAAAGCCCTCGCAGAACTCCCACTGCGGGATTTCCTCGTGCGTTTCCCGCAGGAAATCGAGTTCGTCGTCGAGGGCGTCGAAGTCCTCGGGCGTGAGGGCGCCGGACTGGCGGTGGGGAGAACTGGTCAACGGAGGGGCGATCTGGAGCGGAAGCAGAGTCGATTATCCGTTGCCGCGCCGAAGCCGTCGCGATGCGGCGGCGGACCCAGCCTGCCTCGCCACTTCTGATGAGGCGCCGTGTGGCTCGGAGCGGACAACGTGCGGAAACGCTGCTCCGCGTCAATATCATCTTGAAACACGGCCGTTACATCTGTAGACCTACTACTCAAGGGCAAGACTCTCATGTTTCAGCGAATCTGCACCGGCGCAATGATCGGCGCCTGCCTCTATCTCACGGGCTGCGCCTCGATCGTCAACGGCCAGAACCAGCCGGTGTCCGTCGAAACCCGCGGCGAATCCGGAGCGGTTGCGGGCGCGAACTGCAAGCTGTCGAACAACAAGGGCACCTGGTACGTCACAACGCCGGGCTCGACGACCGTGCAGAGGAGCTATGAGGACCTGGCGGTTCTTTGCACGAAGGACAGCCACGAGCCGGGCCTGGCCTCGGTCAAGTCGAGCACCAAGCCGATGGCGTTCGGCAACATCATCTTCGGCGGCGTCATCGGCGCTGCGGTGGACGTCGGCACCGGGGCCGCCTACGACTATCCGCCATTGATCACGGTGCTCATGGGCAAGACCACCACGATCGCGCCGCCGCAGCCGGCTGCAGCCGCGCCGGCGCCTGCTGCAGCGGGCGTGGCGAGCAAGTAGCGATCTCGCTGCGTTCCTGCTCCTGCATGCGGATCAGGCGCGACGACAGCTCGCGCAAGCGCTCCCTCGCCTGCGCCAGTTCCGCGTTGGCGCGCGTGAGATCGCCGGTGCGTTCGGCGATGTCGCTTTCGAGCCGCGCGTTCAAGCGCCGCAGTTCTTCCTGCGCCCGCAGCCGCTCCTGCATCTCGGTGCGCAGCGCCTCGTCGGCGCGCCTGCGCTCGGAGCGGTCGCGGGTGATCTTGAGGAAGCCCTGCAGCCTGCCGTCCAGGTCGCGCAGCGGCGCGACCGCCACGCTGGCCCAGAAGCGGCTGCCGTCGCGCCGCACGCGCCAGCCTTCCTCTTCGTGCCGCCCGCTCGCCGCGGCCTGCGCCAGCACGCGCTCGGGCTTCTGCGCCGCCACGTCTTCCGGCGTGTAGAAGGCGCGGAAGGAGCGGCCCAGGATTTCCTCGCGCGTGTAGCCCTTGATGCGTTCGGCGGCCGCATTCCAGCTGCGCACCGTTCCCTCCGGGTCGAGCATGATGATGGCGTAGTCGAGGGCGCTCTGCGCCATCAGCGCATCGAGCTTGCGCTGCGAGATGTCGTTGAAAAGCACGCCCACCAGCCGCTCGCCGGGTGCGCCCCACGGGAAGCAATGCACTTCGTACCACCTGCCCGGATCCGCGGCGCGCTGCTCGAAGCGCGAACCTTTCCCGCCGAGGGCAACGGCCCCGAAGGCCTCGACCCAGGCATCCTTCAGCTCCGGTGCGAGTTCGCCGATACGGCGACCCGCGGCCTGGGTGCGGCCGGTCTGCAGCTCGTAAGCCCGGTTCACCTCGCGCAGGATGCCGTCCACGGGCCTGCCATCGTCCGCGAACAGCACTTCGACGATGCAGAAGCCTTCTGCGATGTGGTCGCGCAGCTGGCGGTACATGGACTCGCCTCGACCTGATGGATCCTGCAACTCCCGTCTCCTGTCGTTCTGGGTTCTCCCTCGTGGGAGTCGAATCATGACAGCTCGCACCTGGCATGACGCCGGTGCATGAATGCAGGAGCTTTCGGCATTGACCCGCAACCAGCGAGGCCAAGGGCCGGCCCGTAAAATATTCACTGTCGCCACGCGCCTTCCGGCGCTGGCGCGTGATCCTCTCAGGAGAGACCCCATGTTGAAACCCGTCCCCTGGATCGGGCCAGACGCAAGGCGCCTCCAGCGCTCCGCTGCCCGCCCCGCCGCCTCCGGCCCCGCCCCATCCCTTCACTGGCGCCGGCCTTCCACCGCCTTGCCCAAGCCTCGCTTCCGTTGGCAGGAACTCGCCTTCGCGTGCGCCAGCGTGCTTTCGCCCTATGCACTGGCCTGGCTGGTCCTGGCTGCCACCCAGGGCTGAAGCGAGCCGGCAGCCCTCCTCGGCACGAAGATCGGCCGGTGATCTGCCCGGCATCCTCCGACGGAGCACGACAGTCGACGCCGACAAGGAGCGCCGCGCGCGCAGGTGAAGCTCGGTGGGAAATCAGGAGTTTCCCATGGGCTACGCCGCGTCGCGCCGACCAACGTCGAACGAGGAGTTCGCCAACGCGCTGAGCCACGGGCTCGGCGCGGTGCTGGCCGCAGCGTTCAGCCCGCAGCTGATTGCCAATGCGCTCCACGCGGGAGTGAAGTACGGCATCGCGGCCAGCGTGTACTGCGCCTCGATGATCCTGCTGTTCTCGGTCTCGGCTGCGTACCACTGGCTGCCGCGCGGTGCCACCAAGGACCTGCTGCGCCGCCTCGACCACGCGGCGATCTTCCTGTTCATCGCCGGCTCCTACACGCCCTTCGTGCTGGGCAGCCTCGCCGAAGAAGGCTACTGGTTCCTGGCGGCGGTCTGGACGATCGCCGTGGTGGGAACGGTCGCCAAGTGCGCCAACCGTCTTACCCATCCCCTGGCATCGACGGCCACCTATCTCGGGCTCGGGTGGCTCTGCGTGTTCATCCTGCAACCGTTGATGACCAGCCTGCCGCCGCAGGGCCTGGCGCTGCTGGTGACCGGCGGCGTGCTGTACACGCTGGGTGCCGTCGTCTTCCACTTCGACGACCGCATCGCGTACGGCCACCTGGCCTGGCACCTGCTGGTGCTGGGCGCCAGCGGCTGCCACTTCGTCGCGCTGCTGCGGTACGTGAACGCCTGAGGGCGGGCCCGCGTACCACGGGCCTCAGCGCTTGACCGGGATCGCCGTCGACCGGTCCACCGCCACCGCGGTGATGCTGTTCATCGGGCTGCCCTCGATCAGCCGGTCGCTGTAGGTGAGGTAGACCAGCGCGTTGCGCTTCGCGTCGACGACCCGCACGATGCGCAGCCGCTTGAACAGGATCGACATGCGCTCGTTGAAGACTTCCTGCCGCAGCGGCAGCGGTTGCGGAAAGGCGATCGGCCCGACCTGCCGGCAGGCGATCGAGGCTTCCGCCTTGTCCTCGGCCAGCCCGAGGCCGCCGGAGATCCCGCCCGTTTTGGCGCGCGAGACATAGCAGGTGATGCCCGTCACGCCGGGGTCGTCGTACGCTTCGATGACGACCTTGTGGTTGGGGCCGATCAGCTTGAACGCGGTGTCGACTTCGCCGATCTGTTCGGCCAAGGCCGGCGGGAGGGAGACGAGCACGAGCGACAGGCCGAGGCCGGCCGCCATCCCGAGGGAAGACACCGCGAAACGCATGCTGGATTCCTGAAGGGTGATGGGTGGAAAGAGCCGATCATCGCAAAAGGAAAGCAGCGCCGCCGCGAGCGCCCACCAAGGAACGCTCAAGCCCGCTCGTCGAAGATCGGCGCGAAGCCGCCGTAGATCATGCGCTTGCCGTCGAAGGGCATGTCCATGTCCTTCATGCGCGGATCGTCCTTCATCCGCCGGTAGACGTCGTCGCGGACTTCCTTCGACGGGTACTCGATCCACGAGAAGACGACGGACTCGTCGCCCCTGGCCTGCACGGCGCGCTTGAAATCGGTGAGCTGGCCGTCCGGCACGTCGTCGGCCCAGCACTCCACGTGGCGGGTGGCCCCGAACTCCTTGAACACCACCCACGCCTTCGCGGCGGAAGCGCGGTACGCCTCCTTGTTGGCGTTGGGCACGGCCAGCACGAATCCATCGACATAGGGCATCGCGGGTCTCCTGTCATGAGGACCCGCCATGCTGCAGAAGCCTGGCCGGCACTGTCAACCAGTGCAGTTGGTGCAGAACGCTCCCGGCTGCGGCCGATCTACGAAAGAAGTTCGACCTGATCGGGGCTGCCCGCTCAGGCGTCCGCGACGTGCCGGCCGAGGTCGAACACCGACACGGGAATGCGGCCGGCCAGCTGGGCCGGCGTATGCTCCAGCCACGCCTTGCGCTTCTGTTCCTCGATCGCCGCCTTGCGCTCCTGCGCGAGCTCCTTGGGCGTGAGCTCCGCCTCGTCTTCGACGAGCACGTGGATCTCTGCTTCGGCCAGCATGGCCGCCCCTTCCTTGTTCTGCATCGGCCCGATTGTCCGGCAAACCTCCGCCCGCCGCCTTGGCGCACGGCAATATCCCTGTGTTGTCGGCGCGCTCCGACACGCTTGTCGGCCCCTGGCTATCTCATCGCAGGCCCTGCGCCCGCGTGCGGCGGGTACGAGCGGCCCTACGTTAGGGGCTTCGCAACGCACAGCGCGGCCGCGCTTCCGGCCGGCCGCATGACCCTACGAAGGAGCTTCCATGAACGAACACAAGCGTGACCTGCCCGCCGACCGCAATGCCCACCCGGCAGCCAAGGAATCCGGCAAGGGCGCCGTCGCCGGCGGCGTCGTCGGCGGCGTGGCGGGCGGTGCCGCAGCCGGTGCGGCCGCCGGCGGCATGACGGGCCCGGTCGGTGCCGCCGTGGGCGCTGCCGTCGGTGCCGTGGTGGGCGCCGTCGCCGGCCGCATGAAGGCCGATCCCGCGAAGGAGGACGCCTACTGGCGCGACAACTATTCCAGCCGTCCCTACGCCGCGGGCAGTTCCACCTCCTATGACGAGTACGCGCCGGCGTACCGCTATGGCGTCGACGCGTACAACCGCTATCCGGACCGCTCGTTCGACGAGATGGAACCCGAGCTGGGCCGCGACTGGGATACCGCGCGCGGCAGCTCGTCCCTCAAGTGGGAGCACGCCAAGCACGCCTCGCGCGACGCGTGGCACCGCGTCAGCAACGGCGTCGAACGCGCCGTGCCGGGCGACTCGGACCGCGACGGCCGATGACGGCAGCCCTTTCCCATCCGCATCCAGGAGCCAGACCATGAGCAAGCGCACCCGCCACTCGGACAACAGCAAGCGCAGCCAACCGGTGCAGCAGCAACGCGCCCAGGCCGCGCAGCAGGCGGCCACCCTGAAGCGGGCCGCGCAAGGCGCCGAGCGGCAGTCGCCCGAGGAGCGTTCGGGCGGCGGCAAGGAGCGCTGAACCTGCAGCGGCGCGGCGGCCGCGCGCCGCTGCGCCGCCCGCAGCTTCCCCGGGAAGAGTCCGGGCAGGCGTCGCCGTCTTGGCGACGCCTACACTTCCGGTTCCATCTTCCGGCGAATCCCCCATGAAAGTCCTGCGCCACGGTGCCTCGGCGGCCGTTGCGATGCTCCTCGCGCACGCCCCGGCGGCCCATTCCGCCTCTCCTGTTCCGCCCTTCGACGTGGCCTACCGGGCCTGGGAAATCGTGACGGAACTGGCACGCCAGCATCGCGACCCGGCCATCAGCGGCGAGTGCGCGCGGACCTTCCGCCCTTTCGTCATCCCGGCGCTGCGCAGGCAGACGCGGCAGGAGCAGGATACGGCCGCCCAGGCGTGCGTGACGGCCGCGCGGTCCGCGTGCGCGAGCAGCACGCTGCGCCGGTCCGAAGAGACCGGCAGGAAGTGCGAGGAATTCAAGTAAGGCTCAGGTCACGCGCTTCGGCAGCGGAGACGTCCCGGGCTCCCAGCCGGCGTAGGGAATCAGCTTCTTCAGCCGCTGGGGAATTTCCGAGCCGGACGCGGCACGCGCCACCAGGATCCCGCCGGCGATCCCGGCCAGCAGCCGGACCGCGCCGGAGGGATGCTTGCGCGTGGCGACCCAGAGCGCGATGCCCGCAGCGAGCGTCAGCCAGTGCTCTCCGGGTAAGTTGTCACGGCTCTCGTCGAAATCCTTGAGCTTCGCGATCAGCTGCGAGTTCATTCCGGCTCCTTGCTCGAACCGCCCATTCTTGCGGCGCGTTGCCAGCGCCGGGCGCCACGGGAACAAATTGCAAGCAGGTGCACGCGTGTCAACGGGTCCGGAATTTTTCTTCCGCGGCCGGAAAACACTCTCCCTGGCGCCCGCCGAGGGTGAGGCGCACCATGGCTGCATGTCCGATCTCATCGTCCACGGCGGCTCGCCCATGCGGGGCCGGATCGTCCCCTCGGCGAACAAGAACGCCGTCCTGCCCGTCCTGTGCGCGACGCTGCTGACCCGCGAGCGGGTGCGGCTGCGCCGCCTGCCCGACATCACCGACGTCCGCAAGATCCTCGACGTGTTCCGCCGGCTCGGCAGCACGGTCTCGATGGACTTCCGCTCCGGCGTGCTCGACCTGCATCACCGCGACACCCGATTCGATCCGGCCCGGGACCACCTGCCCGAGGAGATGCGCAGTTCCATCCTGTTGGTGCCGGGCCTGCTGGCGCGCTTCGGCGCGGCCCGCATCGAGGCGGACGTGAAGGGCTGCACGCTCGGGGCGCGCGAGATCGATCCGCACGTGGAGGTGTTCGAGCGCTTCGGCGCCTGCGTCGAGCGTGCGGAGCGCGGCCTGCTGCTGCACGCGCAGCGGCCGCTGCAGCACAACGACCACTGGACCGACTACGCCTCGGTCACCACCACCGAGAACTTCGTCCTCTGCGCCGCGCTGGCCGACGGCACGTCGACGCTGGTGAACTCCGCCAGCGAACCGCACGTGCAGGAGTTCTGCCGCTTCATGGAGATGCTGGGCGCGCGCATCGAGGGCATCGGCACCTCGCGGCTCGCCATCCATGGCGTGGAGCGGCTCGGCGGCGGCGAATTCACCTTCACCGAGGACTTCCACGAGGTGGTCACCTTCCTCGCGCTCGGCGCCATCACGGGGGGCGACGTGCGGGTGCGCAACTCGCAGCCGGAGCAGTTCCCGCTGATCGACCGCACCTTCGCCAAGTTCGGCGTGCGCATCGTGCACGAGGACGGCTGGTCGCGCGCCGAGCTGGACGAGCCGCTGAAGGTGCGCGAGCCCTTCACCCGCAACATCCTGCAGAAGGTCGAGGCGGCGCCCTGGCCCTACCTGCCGGTGGACCTGCTGC
This sequence comes from Ramlibacter sp., assembly GCF_035706265.1. Lineage (GTDB taxonomy): Bacteria > Pseudomonadota > Gammaproteobacteria > Burkholderiales > Burkholderiaceae_C > Ramlibacter. The sequence goes on from NZ_DASSVG010000453.1 coordinate 9,156, forward strand.
CCATCTTCGTGGCGCTCGGCGTGCGGGCCGAAGGCAGTGTGCTGTTCTGGAACAAGGTCTACGAGGGCGCGCTCGGCTGGACGACCGAGCTGTCGAAGTTCGGCGCCCACGCCATGCTGTCGGACCCGCACCGCATGGTGACCTTCGGCGGCAAGGAACTGCGCCCCGCGGAAGTCGAGAGCCCCTACATCATCCGCGTGGCCGTCGCGCTGCTGATGGTGGCGGCCGGCATCCCGGGCCGCTCGGTGATCCGCAACGCGGATCCGGTACGCCGGGCCCATCCCCTGTTCGCCGAGAACCTCACGCGGCTGGGCGCGCGGGTCGAGTGGCTGGAGCCGGAAAAGCCGGGTGCCCCGGCGTCCGCGCGCCCGGCGCTGCCCGCGGCTGCCGGTGTTGCGGACGAAGCGTTCTTCCTGCAGGGCGCACAGGACCTGCCCATGCTGCTGTCGTGAGGGGCCCGCAAGCGCCCCCACCCCGGCCCTAGCTAGAACTTGGTGTAGCCGCCGTCGATCAGGAACTGCTCGCCGGTTGCATACGCGGACGCATCGCTGGCCAGGTAGACCGCGATGCCGCCGAAATCGTCGATGCTGCCCCAGCGGCGCGCGGGCACCCGCGGCAGCACGGCTTCGGCGAACTTCGGGTTGGCGAACGAGCGCGCCGTCATCTCGGTTTCGATCCATCCCGGCAGGATCGAATTGACGCGGATGCGGTGCCGCGCGAGTTCCACCGCCAGCGCGCGCACCATGGCCGTCACCGCACCCTTGGAGGCGCCGTAGTGCGCGTTGCGCGCCGCGCCTTCCACGGCCGCCGTGCTCGCGGTGGCCACCAGCGAGCCGCCCTGCCCGTGCTGCGCCATGTGGCGCGCCGCCGCCCGGAAGGTGAGGAACACGCCTTCCACGTTGACGCGCTGCACGCGCCGGAACTCCTCCAGCGGCATCTCGGTGAGCAGCACGCCCTTGCTGGACACACCGGCGTTGGCGAAGCAGGCGTCCACCCGGCCCAGCGCCGCCACCGAGTCGGCGAAGGCGCGCTCCACCTGCGCCTCGTCGCCGACGTCGCAGGCGAAGGCGTGCACGCGCCCTGCCTCGCCGCACCCCTCGGCCAGCGCGCGGTGCGCGACGTCGGTCTTCTCCGCGTTGCTGCCCCAGATCGCCACGTTGGCCCCGGCCGCGAGCAGCGCCCGCGCCATGCCGAGGCCGATGCCGCCGTTGCCGCCGGTGACGACGACGCCCCGGCCGGTGAGATCGAATGGCTGGTACATCGCTCAGGCCCGCTGCGCGGCGAGCACCTTCTGCACCTGCGGCTGCGCCTCCAGGCGGCGCAGCAGGTCGGCGATCTTGGGGAAGCGCTGCACGTCGACCTGGTCGCCCTGCAGCCAGCGCGCCACCGTGTAGAGATACAGGTCGCTGGTGCTGAAGTGCTCGCCCAGCACCCACGGACCCTGGAACATGCGCGTCTCGATCAGCTCGAAGCTCTCGGCCATCGTCTGCGGCACCTTCTTCTTCATGGCCTCGATGGCCTGCGGATCGTCGGTCCAGCGGTAGCCGCGGGCGCCGTGCGCGTGCGCCACGTGCACCGTGGAACAGATGTAGCTGTTGAACTCGTTCATCTTCGCCAGCCGGAACGGATCGTCCAGCGGCGCGAGCTTCGCCTCGGGGTGCACCTGCGCCACGTACTGCAGCAACGCGGGCGTCTCGGTCAGCACGCCCTGCGGCGTGACCAGCGCCGGCACGCGGCCCTTGGGGTTGATGCGCAGGTACTCCGCGGAGCGCTGCTGCTGCTCCTTGAAGTTCAGGCGCACGGCCTCGTAGGGAACGCCGGCGTATTCGAGCGCGAGATGGGTGGCGAGGGCACAGGTTCCGGGGGCGTAGTAGAGGGTCAGCATGCGCGCGATTGTGGTGGCTTCGCGCGCAGGCAGCATCCGGGAAGCCCCGCCCCGGGGAGGGCTTACGAATTGATCGAGATGAGCTCGATGTCGAAGATCAGCGTGGCATTGGGCGGCACCGCGCTGCCCGCGCCGCGCGAACCGTAGGCCGTGGCCGGCGGGCAGGTCACGCGGGCCTTGCCGCCCGGCTTCATCAGCTGCACCGCCTCGGTCCAGCACGGGATCACGCGATTGAGCGGGAAGGAGGCCGGCTGGCCGCGCTTGAACGAGCTGTCGAACTCGCGGCCGTCGGTGAGGGTGCCGCGGTAGTGCACCTTCACGGTATCGGTCGCCTTGGGCGAGGGGCCGCTGCCCGCCTGCACGGATTCGAAGATCACTCCGCTGGGCAGCGTGGTCTTGGCCACGCCGGTGAGGCTGGCGGCATTGGGCACGCCGCTGGCATTGGCCGCCGGCTTGGCCGGCGCGGTGCCGGTCTGGGCGCAGGCGCCGAGGGCCGCCAGCGCCAGCGTGGAGGCGGCGAGGGACAGGATACGCATGTGTCGTTCTCTCGTGGTTGCGGTGCCGGGCATTATGGGCTAGGCGCCTGGACGGGCCGCAGCAGGCCGCGGCGCTCCAGCTCGGCGCGCGTGGCGACCACGGCGGCACGCAGTTGCACGACCAGCTCGCGCTCGGCGCGGCCCTCCAGCGCCGCAGCTTCCAGCCGCACGGCGAGCGCGCCGATCGCCGCCAGCCCCAGGGTGCCGGCCGAGCCCTTGAGCTTGTGCGCCTGCCGCGCGATGGTCTCGGCGCTCGCGCCCTCCTGCTCGATCGCGGCGCACGCTTCCTCGTAGCCGCCCATGCCCGCTTCCATCAGCTCGGCGAGCTCCTGCTCGCTCGCCATGCGGCGCAGCACGGCCAGGGTCTGTTCGTCCAGCAGGGGCGGCGACGCCGCCGGCGCCGTCGCGGACGCTGCCTCGGGCCCGGGCGCATCCACGGCCGCGCCGGCGATGCGCGCCAGCGCCGCGTGCAGCTGGTCCCAGTCGATCGGCTTGGGCAGGCAGTCGTCCATGCCGGCGCCGAGATAGAGCTCGCGCTCGCGCGCCATCACGTTGGCGGTGAGGCCGATGATGGGCACCTGGCCCGCGGGCGACGGCAGGCCGCGGATGCGGCGCGTGGCCTCGACGCCGTCCATCACGGGCATCTGCACGTCCATCAGCACCAGGTCGAAAGGCTGGCGCTGCACGGCCGCCACCGCCTCGGCGCCATCGGCGGCGAACGCGACCCGGTGGCCGGCGCGCTCCAGCGCCGTGCGCAGCAGCTCGCGGTTGATCTCCACGTCCTCGGCCACCAGGATGCGCAGCATCGCCACGGCCTGGCTGGCCGCGTGCTTCTCCGCCGGCAAGCGGCGCGCGTCGCCCGGCTTCAGCGGCACTTCGACGCGGAAGATGCTGCCCTGCTGCGGCACGCTGGTGACGCCGATGTCGCCGCCCATCGCCTCCACCAGCCGCTTGCTGATCGCCAGCCCGAGGCCGCTGCCGCCGTAGCGGCGCGAAATCGAGCGGTCCGCCTGCGTGAAGGCCGTGAACAGGTGCGCGATCTTGTCCGCCGGGATGCCCACGCCGGTATCGCGCACCTCGAAGGCGAAGCGCTGCGTGCCGTCCGCCTGCGGTGCCCGGGCGACGGCGAGCGTGACGCTGCCGCGGTCGGTGAACTTGATCGCGTTGCTCACCAGGTTCAGCAGCACCTGGCGCAGCCGCAGGGGGTCGCCACGCACCACTTCCCCGGGCGGAAGCCCGGTTTCAAGGTTCAGGGCCAGCCCGCGCTCCACCGCCAGCGGGTGGGCCAGGGAGCGAACCTCCTCGAGCACGTTGTGCAACTGGAAGTCCACCTCCTCGAGCTCGAGCCGGCCGCTCTCGATGCGGGTGAAATCGAGGATGTCGTTGATGACGCTGAGGAGGTGGCGGCCGGAGGAACGCATCGCGTCCACATAGCGCTGCTGCCGCGGCGCCAGCAGTTCGGTGGCCAGCAGGTCCATCATCCCCAGCACGCCCGTCATGGGCGTGCGGATCTCGTGGCTCATGGCCGCCAGGAATTCGGTGCGGGCCTCGCCGGCGCGGCGCAGCCGCTCCTCGAGCTGGCGCTGCTGCAGGCGCAGCACCGCCAGCGGCAGGCTGGACAGCAGCAGCGCGGCGAGGAACACCTGCGCTGCCTCCAGCTGCACCCCCAGCGTCTCGCCGGCCAGCATGTGCGCGATGCCGCCGCGGCCCTGCAGCGTGGCCGCCAGCAGCGCCAGCGTCGTGGCGGCCAGCCCCGTGGTGGCGCCCAGCACGCCGAAGGCCCAGGTCAGCGCGAACAGCACCGGGAACGCCAGCAGGAACAGCGCCTCGTACAGGCTGGTGTGCACCAGCCACGCCGCCAGCAGCACTTCGGCGACCAGCACGGACGCCCGCCAGCCGCGTGCGCTCGCCAGCGCATGGGCGCGCAGGGCCGGATCGACCCAGCACAGGAGGAAAGGACAGACCATCAGCAGCCCCAGCGCCGAGGCCGAATAGAGCGTGCGCCAGCTGGCGCCGAAGGGCGCGCCCTCGGCCCCCGCCAGCGCGCCGGCCGCCACGGTGGCGCTCGCCATCGGCACCAGCAGCGCCGCGGCGACCACGCGCACGACCTGTGCGCCCTCGTACACCGGGAAGCGGATGCCGCCGCTGGCGCGGATCAGGGC
>NZ_DASSVG010000454.1:0-3529 GCF_035706265.1 Ramlibacter sp.
TTCTCGATCGACCATGTCGCCCGCTCGCCGGCCGAGATGGACGAGTTGATCGAGCGCGGCGCGGTTCAGTTCGCCATCACCATCCCCGGCGACTTCACCCGCCGGGTGGTACGCCGCGACAGCCCGCAAATCCTGGTCGAGGCCGACGCCTCGGACCCGGCCGCCGTAGGCAACGCCGTCGCCGCCCTCAACCTCGTCACCAATGCGCTCAACCGCGACCTCGGCGGCACGCTCTCCGAGCTGAAGGCCGCGCCGCCGCCGGTCGAGGTGCGCGTGCACCGGCGCTACAACCCGGAGGGCGTGACGGCGTACAACATCGTGCCGGGCCTGATCGGCACCATCCTCACCATGACCATGGTGCTGATGACCGGGCTTGCCATGACGCGCGAGCGCGAGCGCGGCACCTTCGAGAACCTGCTGGCGACGCCGGCGGCGCCGATCGAGGTGATGACCGGCAAGATCGTGCCCTACATCCTCATCGGCCTCATCCAGGTGACGCTGATCATCGGCTGCGCGCTGCTGCTCTTCGAGGTGCCGATGCAGGGCAGCGCGCTCCTCCTCTACTTCGTGGTGCTGATGTTCATCGCCGCCAACCTGACCCTCGGCATCACCTTCTCGTCGATCGCGCGCAACCAGCTGCAGGCGATGCAGATGACGTTTTTCTTCTTCCTGCCGTCGATCCTGCTGTCGGGCTTCATGTTCCCGTTCCGCGGCATGCCGGAATGGGCGCAGTGGCTCGGCTCGCTGCTGCCGCTCACCCACTTCCTGGTGCTGGTGCGCGGCATCATGCTCAAGGGCAACCAGCTGCACGAGCTGTGGCCGCAGATCTGGCCGATCCTGGCCTTCATGCTCGCGGTGATCGCGATCGGCCTGCGCTTTTACAAGCGCACGCTCGATTAGGAAATGGGGACGGACCCCATTTATTTTCCCGCTCAAGCTTGTCTTCGAAAATAAATGGGGTCCGTCCCCACTTCCGACCGACGCTACTTCTTCTTCGCGTCCTCTACCGGGCCGATCTTCTCGATCGCCGCCGCCAGGCGCTTGGCGTCGCGCTCCCAGAACTTGCGGAACTCGGGCGCGTCCAGGTAGCTGACCGGGGTGGAGACTTTCTCCATGGCGCTGCGGAAGTCGGCCGCGTTGGCCGCGGCGCGCACCGCCTCGCGCAGCCGGCCGACCACCGGCGCGGGCGTGCCGGCGGGCGCGAACACGCCCGACCAGATGTAGAACTCGGCGTCGTAGCCGAGCTCCTTGAGGGTCGGGATGTCGGGCAGCAGCTTCAGCCGCTCAGCGCCCCAGCCGGCGAGCGCGCGCATCTTGCCGGCGCGGATCTGCGCGATGGCCGCCGCCGGCCCCTGCGCGGAAGCCTGCACCTCGCCGGCGAGCAGCGCCCGCACCGCCGGCCCGCCGCCCTGGTAGGGGACGTGGAACAGCTTGATGCCCGCGGCGCCGGCGAACATCTCCATCGCCACGTGCAGCGTGCCGTACACGCCCGACGAGGAATAGTTGATCTTGCCCGGGTTGGCCTTGGCGTAGTCGACGAAGTCCTTCACCGTCTTGAAGGGCCCGTCGCTGCGCACCACCAGCACGGTCGGATCGGCCGTGACCAGCGCGATGGGCGCGAAGTCCGCCAGCTCGTAGGGCGGCGTGCGGCCCATGATGCGGTCGGACACCGGAAAGATGGAGATCGACGACAGCGCCATGAGGATGGTGTAGCCGTCGGGCGCCGCTTTGGCCGCGGCGGCCATGCCCACCGCGCCGCCGGCGCCGGTGCGATTGACGATCACCACCGGCTGGTTGAGGGTCTTTTCCATGGTGGCCGCGAGCGGCCGGCCGACGATGTCGGCCACTCCCCCGGGCGGGAACGGCACGATCATGGTGATCGGCCTGGTGGGATAGGCGTCCTGCGCCATCCCGGGAAACGACAAGACGGCAAGAACCGCGAACAGCGCTATGCGTGACATGAGTCTCCTCCTGGCGGCGAAAGTAACACGCGGTTACAGATGTTGCACTTTCTCGGTTCACTCCGGGCCCGCCGGCGAGTGAAATAGGCGCACCAACCCTAACGAAGGAGGTTGCCATGCTGAAGAAACTGATCCTCGCGGCCGCGGGCCTGATGATTGCCGCGCCGGTGCTCGCCGACAACGGCCACCACCGCTACGACCAGCGCCACCGCTACCAGTGGAAGCACCATCCCCGGCCGGTGGTGGTGATGCCGCCGCCGCGCGTGGTGTACTACGCGCCCCGCCCCCGGGTGGTCTATGCGCCGCCGCCGCGCGTGGTCTACGCGCCGGCCCACCCGGTGTATCAGGCGCCGGCGCCGGTCAGCGGCATTTCCATCCGGCTGCACTTCCCGCTTTAGGGCCGGGGTGTTAGGTTTCCGCCATTGGCGCGACCAACCCGCACGCACCCAATGAGGAAACCATGCAACGACGCACCCTTCTTGCAGGATTCGCGGCGGCGCCCCTGTGGGCAAGCTTCGGGGCGCTCGCCGCGCCGCCTGCCGGCATGAAAGGCATCGAGGAGCTGCAGAAGAACTGGAAGGCGCTGCTGCCGGCGGGCGCGAGCCTGCCCGCCGCCGGCGAGCCGCTGCGGCTGAGCAAGGAGGAATGGAAAAAGCGCCTGCCCGCCGAGGCATACAAGGTGCTGCGCGAGGAAGGCACCGAGCGCGCCGGCACCAGTCCCCTGAACGTGGAGAAGCGCCCCGGCGTGTTCGCCTGCGCCGGTTGCGGCCTGCCGCTGTTCACCTCGGCGATGAAGTACGAGTCGGGCACCGGCTGGCCGAGCTTCTTCACCACCATCCCGGGCGCTTTCGAGACCAAGAAGGACTACTTCCTCATCTACCCGCGCACCGAATACCACTGCGCGCGCTGCGGCGGCCACCACGGGCACGTGTTCGACGACGGCCCGGAGCCGACGCGCCAGCGCTGGTGCAACAACGGCGTGGCGCTACGCTTCCTGCCGCGGGACGGCGGCAAGGTTTAGGTCTCCGGCCAGCGCCGGGCCGGGGAAGTGGAAGCGCACCGGCCCGTCGGGCAGCGCGTTCAGGAACTGCTTCAGGTAAGGATCGGCGGAACGGCTCACCTCCTCGGGGGTGCCCTGCCCCAGCACGAGGCCGTCGCCGATCACGTAGACGTAGTCCGACACGTGCAGCGCCTCCTTCACGTCGTACGTGACCACGATGGAGGTCAGGCCGAGCGAGCGGTTCAGCTCGCGGATCAGCGTGGCGACCTGGTTGAGCGAGATGGGATCCAGTCCGGCGAACGGCTCGTCGTACATCATCAGCTTCGGGTCGGTGGCGACGGCGCGCGCCAGCGCCACGCGCCGCGTCATGCCGCCCGACAGGTCGCCCGGCATCATGTCGCGTGCGCCGCGCAGGCCCACGGCATGCAGCTTCATGGTGACCAGCCGCCGCAGCAGCTCCTCGGGCACCTTGAAGTTCTCGACGATGGGAAAAGCGACGTTGTCGTAGACCGACAGGTCGCTGAACAGGCCCGAGGTCTGGAACATCATGCCGATGTCCAGGCGCAGG